>DASWSY010000251.1:0-2600 GCA_036402415.1 Rhizobacter sp.
CGGGCGCTCGGCCAGCGCGAGCGCCACACGCTGGCCGAAACCACCTACACCGTGCTGCGCGAGCGGCTGCTGTACCAGCACCTCGCGCAGTCGGGCAAGGGCGAGATGGAGCGACGCCTGGCGGTGCTCGCCTGGCAGGGCAACGAGGGCTTTCTGCGTGCCGCCTTGAGCGAACCCGAGCAGCAGTGGCTGGCGCAGGTGCAGGCGGTCGACCGCAGCGCGCTGCCCGAGAAGCTGCGCCACAACCTGCCCGAATGGCTGGCCGACCTGCTCAAGGCCGAGCTCGGCGACGAGTTCTGGCCGCTGGTGGAAAGCCTCAACGCGAGTGCGCCGCTGGATTTGCGCGTCAACACCTTCAAGGCCAAGCGCGAGGACGTGGCCCGCGCCCTGGCAGACGCGCGCATCGACGCGCAGCCGACGCCCTATTCACCCTGGGGCCTGCGCGTGCAGGGCAAGCCGGCCTTGAACAAGCTCGATGTGTTCAACCGCGGCGACGTGGAGGTGCAGGACGAGGGCAGCCAGTTGCTGTCGCTGCTGACCGACCCGAAGCGCGGGGAGATGGTGGTCGACTTCTGCGCCGGTGCCGGCGGCAAGACCCTCGCGCTCGGTGCGGCCATGCGCAACACCGGCCGGCTCTATGCCTTCGACACCTCGGGCCACCGCCTCGCGGCGCTCAAGCCGCGCCTGGCCCGAAGCGGCCTGTCCAACGTCTATCCGGCGCAGATTGCCCACGAGCGCGACGAGCGCATCAAGCGCCTGGCCGGCAAGATCGACCGGGTGCTGGTCGACGCGCCTTGCTCCGGGCTGGGCACGCTGCGCCGCAATCCTGACCTGAAATGGCGGCAATCTCCGGAGTCGATTGAGGAATTGCGTGTGAAACAGGCGGCAATCCTTGCGAGCGCTGCCCGCCTGGTGAAGCCCGGTGGCCGCCTGGTGTACGCCACCTGCAGCGTGCTGGCCCAGGAAGACGAGGCGATCGTGACGCAGTTCACGGAGTCGCACGGCAAAGAGTTCCGGCTGCTTCCAGCGGCCGACCTCCTGGAGAAGGCCCACGTCAGCGAGGCCTCGACCCTCGTGCGCGGAGACTTCCTGCGCTTGTGGCCACACCGTCACGGGACGGACGGTTTTTTTGCGGCTGCTTGGGAACGCACCTGAGCAGGAAGTCTCCAAAAGTGGCCTCCAGATCCGGGAGACAGGGCGTGCAAACCTCGCAGTTTTCCGGATTCCGCCTGGAGGGGTCCCTCTACAATGCCGCACCCGTTGGTGTGCGACGGTTTCAAGGTAGCTGATGAACGAAATGATGTCTCTCTGGAATGGTCTGGTCGCGTGGCTGGCCGGTGGACTGGTGGAAGCCTCCTGGTGGCAGGTTGTGCTCTACACGCTGGCCACGACGCACGTCACGATCGCGGCCGTCACGATCTTCCTGCACCGTTCACAGGCCCACCGCGCCCTTGACCTGCACGCAATCCCGTCGCACTTCTTCCGCTTCTGGCTGTGGCTCGGCACCGGCATGGTGACCAAGGAGTGGGTCGCCATCCACCGCAAGCACCACGCGAAGTGCGAAACGAAGGACGACCCGCACAGCCCGGTCGCCCATGGCATCAAGACCGTGCTGCTGACCGGCAGCGAGCTCTACCGCGCCGAAGCCAAGAACCAGGAAACGCTGGCCAAGTTCGGCCATGGCACGCCCGACGACTGGATGGAGCGCAACGTCTACAGCCGCTTCACCTGGCAAGGCGTCGGCATCCTGCTGATCCTGAACCTGATGCTCTTCGGCGCCATTGGCCTGACCGTCTGGGCAGTGCAGATGCTGTGGATCCCCATCACCGCCGCCGGCATCATCAACGGTCTCGGCCACTGGTGGGGCTACCGCAACTTCGAGGCACAGGACGCGAGCACCAACGTGTCGCCCTGGGGCATCATCATCGGCGGCGAAGAGCTGCACAACAACCACCACACGTATCCCACCAGCGCGAAGCTGTCGGTGAAGAAGTACGAATTCGATATTGGCTGGGGCTATATCCGCCTGCTCGAGATGATGGGCTTGGCCAAGGTCCGCAAGACCCCGCCGATGCTCAAGCTCGGCAGCGTCAAGCCGGTGGCCGACTCCAAGACGCTCGAGGCGCTGATCGCCAACCGCTACGAGGTGATGGCCAAGTACGCGCGCGATCTGCGCAGCGCCTGTCGCAGTGAGGTCAAGCGACTGAAGGCCGAAGGGGCCCACGGGACCGCCAAGCTCGCGAACATGCGCCTGGCGCGCCGCTGGTTGCACCGCGACTCCGACAAGATCCCCGAGCACCTGAAGGCCCAGGTCGAAAGCGCCTGTGACCACAGCCCGGCGCTCACCAAGCTCGTGGCGATGCGCGAGGAACTGCGTTCGCTGTGGACGCGCACGAACGTGTCGGCCGAGCAGTTGGTGGCCGATCTGCAGGCCTGGTGCAAGAAGGCGGAAGAGAGCGGCATCGCCGCGCTGCAGGAATTCGCGCTCAAGCTGCGTTCCGCCCACGCATAGCGCCCTGTCGGCCAGAGACATTGGCGGGCCCGCGTTGCGGGCCCTTTTCTTTGGAGCACACTTTGGACGACAAAAAACCCGCCAATGG
>DASWSY010000252.1:0-4323 GCA_036402415.1 Rhizobacter sp.
GGCTTGTCGAGACCGAGGGCCGCCACGACCTGTTCGCGGCTCTTGCTGTCGGCCGCCACGTCGTTCTGGCTCAGCATCATGTCGATGATGTCGCCGGGGATGAGCCGCACGGTGATGAACACGATGAGGCTGGCGAAGAAGAGCGTCGGCAGCAGCGACAGCAGGCGCCGGATCACATAGCCGCGCATCAGATGCTCCCTTTACCCACGGTGGCGTTCCACCGCCATACCAATTCTTCTGCCTGTCGGAATTCAGTTTGCATGCGCCAGCCTCGAGGTGCTTGCAGCGAGCTGCTGCGAATTCGGGCGAATCATCCACTGATAAATATTCGAAGTCTTGCAGGGCAAACACTTAGCTGCCCTCTGTCCAAGGGTGAATGCGGAGGCATACCCAAGATTCGAAATGCGGGAAAACGCGAGTTGGCGCGATGGAACTCGCGTCGCGTTGTTCGACTCTGGCGCGCTTGTGCTTGGGCGTGCTATTCCACCCTGCGGTTCGGCCAGCCGGACAAGAGGCCGCGCAGCGCGCTCACGAAGGCGAGCGGCTGGTCGACCATCAGGTGATGGCGTGCCGCGGGAATCTCGATGCGCGGCGTGCCGGGCGGCGAGAGGCCGGCGATGTAGGCCAGGATGTCGGCATCGAAGAGCAGCGACTGCGCGCCCCACACGATGGCGACCGGGCACGCGAGCGCATGGAAGTCGGGCAGCGGGTTTTCCATGCGCATGTCGCGCCACTGGAAGGGATCGAAGCGCCAGGTCCAGCCCTCTCGGGCGTCGTTCGCGGAGCTGCCTTCGAGCGGCGCGCGCTTGAGCGAGCCGCGTGCAATGTGGTCGGCGATGTAGAGGTTCTTGCAGACCTGCGGTGGCGCGAAGCGGAAGCGTGCGAGCGCCGCAGGCAGCGTCTCGTAGACGCGGTTCGGGCGCGGCTCCATGCTGCCCGGGCCACCGCCTCGGCGCGCCTTGCGCATCTCGGGTGACATGACGGGGCAGTCGACGAGCACGAGCCCGCCCACCCGGACACCGGCGCGCGCGCAGTAGCGCAGCGCCGGAAATCCGCCGAAGGAGTGCGCGACGACGATGGGCTTGGCCTGGCTCTCGAAGAGGCCGGTGGCATCGGCCACGGCGGCGACCTCTTCCGACAGCAGCTCGATCGAATAGCTGTCGCGCCACGCCGACCCGCCCATGCCCGACCACGACATCGCCACCACGCGGAAGTCGTCGGCGAAGAAGGGTGCGATGAAGCTGTACCAGTCGGCGTGCGCGCGGTTGCCGTGCAGCAGCATCAGGCCGGGCTTGCCGACCTCGCCCCAGGCGAGCGTCTCGATGCCCGCACCCTGCACGTTGACGACGCTGCGCGCCGGCTCGCGTTGCAGTACCTTGCCGAACCAGCCCGGCGCCTCCGGTTTCTCCCCTTTGAAGGGTGCGAGCGGAGACTGAACGTTCTGTTCCCGGGTGCTGTCGACGGTCATGGAGGCTGCAAATCTGGAAAGACAGGTATGTACTGAAACGGCACCGGCCCTGTCGCAGACGAGACTTGAACCTGCTTGGTCGTCGTCTATAAACGCGCCCATGGGAACGGCGTTCTCCTTGGCGGTACAGATCCGGTTTCGAAAAATCAGTCTGCCAGAGATTCCAGGCTCGTGCCACGGGGCGGCTCCCAGTCACTCACCCACTTTGGAGAAGACCGAATGAATTTCTCGATGTCCGAACGCCAGGTCTACTGGCGCGACCGTGTGGTCGCCTTCATGAACGAGCACGTGTACCCGGCGGTACCCACCTACTATGAGCAGATGAAGGGCTTCGGCGCCAACCGCTGGCAGGTCGTGCCGGTGGTCGAGGAACTGAAGGCCATCGCCAAGAAGGAAGGCCTGTGGAACCTCTTCCTGCCCAAGGATTCGCTGCCCGAGGACAGCCCCTACCGCGGCGCCGGCCTCACCAACCTCGAGTACGCGATGTGCGCCGAAGAGATGGGCAAGGTGGGCTTCGCCTCGGAGGTCTTCAACTGCTCGGCGCCCGACACCGGCAACATGGAGGTGCTGGCGCGCTACGCCAACGACGCGCAGAAGAAGCAGTGGATGGAGCCCCTGCTCGACGGCAAGATCCGCTCGGCCTTCCTGATGACCGAGCCGGCGGTGGCCTCGTCCGACGCCACCAACATCGCGCTCGAGATCAAGCGTGACGGCGACCACTACGTGCTCAACGGCCGCAAGTGGTGGTCGTCCGGTGTGGGCGACCCGCGCTGCAAGATCGCCATCGTGATGGGCAAGAGCAACCCCGAGGCTCCCTCGCACGCGCAGCAGTCGCAGATCCTCGTGCCGCTCGACACCCCGGGCATCACCGTGCTGCGCATGCTGCCGGTGTTCGGCTTCGACGATGCGCCGCACGGCCACGCCGAGGTGGTGTTCAAGGACGTGCGCGTGCCGCTGGAAAACCTGCTGCTCGGCGAAGGCCGCGGCTTCGAGATCGCCCAAGGCCGCCTCGGCCCGGGCCGCATCCACCACTGCATGCGCACCATCGGCAGCGCCGAGGTGGCGCTGGAGAAGATGGTCAAGCGCCTGCAGTCGCGCGTGGCCTTCGGCAAGCGCATCATCGACCACTCGCTGTGGGAAGAGCGCATCGCCACCGCCCGCATCGACATCGAGATGACGCGCCTCCTGTGCCTGAAGGCGGCCGACATGATGGACAAGGTGGGCAACAAGGTCGCCCGCCTCGAGATCGCGATGATCAAGGTCGCCGCCCCGCGCATGGCGCTCAAGATCATCGACGACGCCATCCAGGCGCACGGCGCCGGTGGCGTGTCGGAAGACTTCGGCCTGGCCAAGCAGTACGCCAGCATGCGCACCATGCGCCTGGCCGACGGGCCTGACGAGGTGCACAACCGCGCCATCGCCCGCTGGGAAATGGGCAAGTACCGCGCGCCCAAGTCGGCGTGAGGCGCGCCGCCGCGACGCGGCGGATGTGAACAAGGGCGCAGGGGAGGCCATCCTCTGCGCCCTTTTTGCGCGTGGAGCTGCGCCGCGTGCGGTAGATCACCCCGCTGCGGCCCGATCGGTGGCATCGTGCGCCCGACTTCCGCTTCCAGCAGTACCGCGTGATGAATGCCGCAGAGGGGCCGGGCCGCGGCCCTGTCGAACGACCGAGGCAGGGAGCCTTCCCGGCCGACATCGAGGTGGCATGGGTGGACCGGGCCTTCTGGATCCTGCCCAGGATGACGGCGCTCAACCTCTTCGCGAGCGCCTTGCTGGTCCCCTGGTTCTGGCCCCGCCTGCCCGACGCGGCGCGCATGGGCTGGCCGGCCGTGCTTCTGCTCTTCGTGTGCGCACGCCTGCTGGTGGTCGCGCGCCTAAAGGCGTGGCGGGCCGAGCCGCGGCGCAGCGCCCATGCCTCGTACCAGCTGTGGCTCGTGCTCGCGCTCGTCTCCGGCGCCTATTGGGGCGTCACCGCCACGCTGCTCTTTCCGCATGGCGGCCCCTCGGAGCAGTTGCTGCTGGGCTTCGTGATGTACGGGTTGTGCGTGCTCAATTCGTACCACGTGACGGCGAAGTACCTCGCCTTCGAGGCCAACCTCCTCTGCTCCATGGTCCCGCTGGCGCTGTGCATCGCCACGCCGCTCTCGGTGTCGAGTGCGGCCATCGCCGCCGGCGTGCTGGTGATCGTGGGTGGCACCGGCTTCCTGTCGCGCTACTACCTGATGAACTTCCGCCGGCTTGGTGAAGGGATGATGCTGCAGTTGCGCGAGGAAAAGGCCGCCGCCGACGAGGCCCGGCGTGCTGCCGACGATGCGCGGCACGAGGCCGAGCTGGCCAACCGGGCCAAGACGCAGTTCTTCGCCGCCGCGAGCCACGACCTTCGCCAGCCGCTGCACGCGATGGGCCTGCTGGCCGAAGCCTTGCGCCAGCGCAGCCACGACCCGGCGCTGGCGCCGCTGGTGGCGAGCCTCAACGGCTCGGTCGCGGCGCTGGAAGACCTGTTCTGCGAGCTGCTCGACATCACCAAGATCGACAGCGGCGCGGTCACCGTCGCGCCGGTCGACTTCACCGCCGACGAGATCTTCCGCAAGCTGCGCCTGCACTTCGAGCCGGTGGCCTTCGACAAGGGGCTGTCCCTGCGTTTCCGCGGCGGTGAACAGTTGCTGCACGCCGACCCCGTGCTCGTGGAGCGCATCCTGCGCAACCTCGTCTCCAACGCCGTGCGCTACACGCATGACGGCAGTGTGCTCGTGAGCTGCCGCCGGCGTGGCCAGCAGGTGCGGCTGCAGGTGTGGGACACCGGCGTCGGCATTCCCGAAGACGAGCGCGAGCGCATCTTCGAAGAGTTCTACCAG
>DASWSY010000253.1:0-3682 GCA_036402415.1 Rhizobacter sp.
ACCACATGGCGCGCGGGCTTCAGCGGGCGGCGGCGGCCGAGGCGGGTGCGGCGACGGGTGCGGGGGCCGGCGCAGGCGCGGCCAGCGTGACCGGCGTGCCGTCGCGCAGCAGGCCGACGGTGGCGCGCAGGAGCCGCGTGCCGGCGGTCAGGCCCTCGCTGATCTCGACCACGTTCTCGCGCACGCCGTCGAGGCGGGCTTCGCCGCGTGCGCCCACCGTCACCGGCTTGTGCACGATGCGGCCGTCGACGACCGCGATCACGTAGGGCCGCGCCTGGTCGACCCGCACCGCGCTGGCCGGCACGACGAGTGCGTTGCGCCGCTGCAGCTCGATGCTGCCCTTGGCGAAGAGGCCCTGGCGCAGGCCGGGGTGGGGCTTCACGCCCAGGTAGACCATCACTGCCCGGGTGCCGGCCTGGGTGCTCGGGTTGATGCGGGCGACGGTGGCCTCGACCGGGGCGCTGTAGCCGTCGATCTCGAGCCGCGCCGTCTGGCCCACCCGCACGTCGGCCACGTCTTCGGCCGGCACGGCGGCCTCGAGCTCGATGCGCGACAGGTCGACCACCTCGATCAGCCGCGTGTCGATCGACACACGCTCGCCCACCTGCACCAGCCGCTGCGACACGGTGCCCGAGATCGGCGACACCAGGCGCGCATCGGCAATCGCCTTGCGTGCCAGGTCCACCGCGGCCTGCGCCGCGCCGTAGTTGGCACGGGCGGCGGCCTCGTTCGACACCGAGGTCTCGAGCCCGGTCGGCGAGATGAAGCCCTGCGCCACCAGGGCGCGGTTGTTGTCGAGGGCACGCTTGGCGATGTCGAGCTGGGCGCGCGAGGAGGCCGCCGTCTGCTCGGCCTGGGCCAGGCGCAGGGCGAGCTCGGTGGTGTCGAGCTGGCCGAGCACCTGACCGGCCTTGACCGTGTCGCCTTCGCGCACGGTGAGCGCCTTCACTTCACCGGCCACCTTGGCCTTGAGGAACGCACTGTTGACCGCCTTCAGCCCGCCCGACACCGACAGCGTGCGCACGAGCTCGTGCGTGCCCGCGGTGACCACGTCGGTGGGCGCGAGGTCGTAGCGCTGCGACACCTTGGCCGGCTGCGCGATCGCGGCGCGTGCCTGGCGCTTGGCGACGAGCGTGCGTGCGATCAGGGCGCACACCAGCAGCAGCACGATCCCTCCGATCAGCCACTTGAGGCGGGTTCTGGTCATGACAGGCGATTCCCTCAGGATGCTTTTGTCGTCGTGGTGGTCCGCTCGCTGAGCAGGCCGTTGAGCATCAGTTCGATGTGGACTTCGACGACGCGGTCGGGATCGAGGTCCAGGCCTTCGGCGGGGCAGGCGCCGAAGGAGTTCTTGTGCAGCGACAGGAAGATGAGCGGCGCGATCAGCGCGTGAATGGTCTCTTCGTGCTCGTAGGGCAGCGGGCGGAATTCCCCGCGCTCCACGCCACGGCGCAGCGTGCGCACGAGCAGCTCGGACGCAGGGTGGATCACCTCGTCGCGGTAGAACTGCGCGATCTCGGGGAAGTTGCGCACCTCCGACATCATGATCTTGTGGATGCCGCCGGCCGGCGAGCTGCCCACACGCCGCCACCACATGCGCATCAGCATGGCGAGCAGTTCGGCGCTCGGGCCCTCGAACTGCTCGACGATGCCGGCGCCCTCGGCGATCACGCCGCCGAGGTTCTGCTGGATCACCGCCTTGAGCAGCTCTTCCTTGCTCGGGTAATAGAGATAGAGGGTGCCCTTGGACACGCCGGCGCGCACCGCGACCTCGTCGGAGCGGGTGGCGGCAAAGCCTTTTTCGACGAAGAGCGCGAGGGCCGCGTCGAGCAGCTCCTGCGGTCGCGCTTCCTTGCGCCGTTGCCGCGTGGGCGCGGCGGGGGATGTTTTGGACATGGAGTGGGGGTTGAGATACTGACCAACCGGTCAGTAATGTAGCCGGCCGCGCTTGGCCCGGTCAAGGAACGGCCTTTGCTCTTGTCGCTGGACTTGACCGCGCGCAAGCCGGTCGCAGGCCGTGGCTATCATGCGGCGTCATTTTTCAAGGGGGCTCGCTTTTGGACGTCGTACTGCTGCTCAAGGCAGCCATCATGGGCATCGTCGAAGGATTGACCGAATTCCTGCCCATCTCCAGCACCGGCCACCTCATTCTTACCGGCTCCCTGCTCAATTTCACCGGTGACACCGTCAAGGTGTTCGAAATCGCCATCCAGACCGGCGCCATGCTCTCGGTCATCTGGGAATACCGCCAGAAACTCGGCCGCACCGTCAGCGGCATCACCTACGACCCGGTCGCGCAGCGCTTCGCGCGCAACGTGGTGGTGGCGTTCATCCCGGCCGCGCTGCTGGGCCTGGCCTTCGGCGGGCTCATCAAGGAGCACCTCTTCAAGCCGGTGCCGGTGGCCATCGCCTTCATCGTGGGCGGGCTGATCATCCTGGTCGTGGAGCGTCGCCACAAGCGGCTCTATGGCGAGCGTGACCTGGAAGGCACGCGCCAGGCGCGCGTGGAGACGGTCGACGACATGGGCGCGCTCGATGCGCTGAAGGTCGGCCTGCTGCAATGCCTGGCGCTCGTGCCGGGCACGAGCCGTTCGGGCGCGACCATCATCGGGTCGCTGGTGCTGGGCTTCTCGCGCAAGGCGGCGACCGAGTTCAGCTTCTACCTCGGCATCCCCACGCTCATGGGCGCCGGTGCCTATTCGGTGTGGAAGCAGCGCGACCTGCTGCAGTGGGCCGACCTGCCGATGTTCCTGGTGGGCACGGTGTTCGCGTTCATCAGTGCGCTCCTGTGCATCCGCTGGCTGATCCGCTACGTGTCCACGCACGACTTCACCGTGTTCGCGTGGTACCGGATCGCGTTCGGGCTGATCGTGCTCGGCACCGCCTACACCGGCCTTGTCAACTGGACGGCTTGACGAACACCAGGTCCCACACGCCGTGGCCGAGCTTCAGGCCGCGGTTCTCGAACTTGGTCAGCGGCCGGTACCCGGGCTTGGGCGCGTAGCCCTCGGCGGTGTTGCGCAGGCCGGGCTCGGCCGACAGCACGGCCAGCATCTGGTCGGCGTAGGGTTGCCAGTCGGTCGCGCAGTGCAGGTAGCCGCCGGGTGCGAGGCGCGACACGAGCTTGGCGACGAAGGGCGCCTGGATGAGCCGGCGCTTGTTGTGCTTCTTCTTGTGCCACGGGTCGGGAAAGAACACGTGCACGCCGGCGAGCGAGCCGGGGGCGATCATGTGCTCCAGCACTTCGACCGCGTCGTGCTGCACGATGCGCACGTTGCCGAGCTGCCGCTCGTCGATCAGCTTGAGCAGCGCGCCCACGCCGGGCGTGTGCACTTCCACGCCGAGGAAGTCGCTGCCGGGCAGGGCCTGCGCGATCTGCGCGGTGGCCTGGCCCATGCCGAAGCCGATCTCCAGCACCAGCGGGGCGCTGCGGCCGAAGACCGCTGCCGCGTCGAGCGGCAGCGGCGCGTAGGGCAGCACGAAGCGCGGGCCGAGGGTTTCGATCGCGCGGATCTGGCCCGTGCCCATGCGGCCGGCGCGCACCACGAAGCTCTTGATGCCGCGGCGCGGCGGGGAAGGGGAGGTGTCGTCGCTCATGGAGGGGCCGCATTGTGCCCCCAGGCGCGGCGCCGACGGCCCGGCACCCTGTGCCGGGCCACGCCTCAGGGTCGCCTCAGCGGTT
>DASWSY010000254.1:0-12489 GCA_036402415.1 Rhizobacter sp.
AGCCGCATCTTGGCCGACACCGGCATGCCCGCCGGCACCGCACGCCGCACCGCCGCCATGATCGCGACGAGCTGCGACGGGTCCTGCAGCAGCGCCGCCCCGCCGCCGTGGCGGTTCACCACCTTGGCCGGGCAGCCGAAGTTGAGGTCGATGCCGGCCGGCCCGAGCGAGGCCAGGCGTGCCGCGTTCTCGGCCAGGCAGACCGGGTCGGAGCCCATGAGCTGGGCCCGCACCGGCACGCCGGCATGCGTGCGCCCGCCGTGGCGCAACTCGGGCACCACCCGGTAGAAGGCCTTCTCGGGCAGCAGCGTGCCGGTCACGCGGATGAACTCCGACACGCAGCGGTCGATGCCGCCCACGCGCGTGAGGATGTCGCGCAAGGTGTGGTCGAGCAGCCCCTCCATCGGGGCCAGCAACAGCATCGTCATGGCAGCAGCGTCGTCATCCGGCGGGAAGTTTACGGACGCTGCGCTCGTCGCGCGCTGGTGGCACAGTGCGGCCGATGGCAGCTTCTCACGCCTGCACCCTCTTCGACACCACCATCGGCCGCTGCGGCATCGCCTGGGGGCCGCGCGGCATCACCGCCTTCCAGCTCCCCGAGCCTGGCGACGAGGCCACGCTGCGGCGCATGTTCCGCCGCGGCGGGCCCTTGCCGCAGGAAGCCGCCCCGCCGCAGGTGCAGGACACGATTGCCCGCGTGCAGGCGTTGCTCGGCGGCGAGCCGGTCGACCTGCGCCACGTGGCGATCGACCTGACGGGAATTCCCGACTTCCACCAGCGTGTCTACGCCGTGGCGCGCGAGATCCTCGCCGGCCAGACACGCAGCTACGGCGAGGTCGCGGCGGCGCTCGGCGAGCCGGGCGCCTCGCGTGCGGTGGGCCACGCGCTGGGCGCCAACCCCTTCGCCATCATCGTGCCCTGCCACCGGGTGCTCGCCGCCGGCGGGGCCTCGGGCGGGTTCTCCGCGGGCGGCGGCGTGGCGACCAAGCTGCGCATCCTGCTGATCGAGCGGGCGCAGTTCGGGGCCCAGCCCGGCCTGTTCTGACGCCCCTGCCGGGCCGGCCCTACTCGCCGCGCGCACCGCCCGCAAGCGGGCAGATCCTTGCCGCCGCGCCCGGCGCGGTTGCACACTGCAGCACCAGCGCCGCCCCGCGCATATCAACAAAGAGCATGAACCCGGCATCCTTCTGGGCCAGGCTGTCCCAGGGCATCACGTTCCTGGGGCGGGGCGCGCCTGAGCCGGCGGCCCCCGAGTGGCTGGTGCGCGCCTTCGTCGGGGCCAACCTGCTCGTGATCGGCCTGCTGGTCACGCTGACCATCGTGTCGCTCGTCAACAGCCGCGATGCCCACCTCGACCGCACCAGCGCCTCGGCGATGAACACCGCGCGCACGCTGAGCCAGTCGATCGGGAGCGAAGTCGACCAGATCGACCTGCTGCTGCGCTCGGCCATCCTCGGCCTGGCGCGCGAGCCGGCCGGCGGCACCGGAGACCCGGCGGTGCTGCAGAAGGTGATGCAGGGCAGCCGCGCCCTGCTGCCCCACGTCGAAGCGCTGCGCGCGACCGACGCCGCGGGCATCGTGCGCCATGGCGACGGCCCCGGGCAGGCCCAGACGCTCGACGTCGCCACCCGTGCGTATTTCCAGCAGGCACGCGACCAGCAGGGGCGCCTGGTGGTCTCGGAGCCCGTCGTGAGCAACGCGAGCCACCACTGGGTCGTGGTGTTCACACGCCGCCTCGACGGCGCCGACGGCTCCTTTGCCGGCGTGGTCTACGCCACGGTGAACGTCGACCGTTTTCGCGACGTGCTCGCCGGCGTGCGACTCGGGCCCCAGGACGACGTGACGCTTCGCAGCCGCAGCCTGCGCCTGGTGGCGCGCCACCGGCAGGGTGGCCGCGAGGACATCGGCAGCGACAAGGCCTCGGCCGAGCTGTGCGGGCGCGTCGCGGACGGCTCCGAGGCCGGCGTGTACACCGCCGTCAGCGCGCTCGACGGCATCGAGCGGCACAGCGCCTACGTGCGCGTGGGCCCACACCCGTTCATCGTGGTCGCCGGCCTGTCGGTGGACGAGGCCATGGCGCCCTGGCGCGACGAGCTGCGCAAGACGCTCGGCCTTGCGGGCATCACGCTCATCGTCATCACCAGCTCGACCTGGCTGCTCGTGCGCGCCTGGCAGCGCGACATCCGGCACGCCGCCCGGCACCTGCGCGAGGCCGACCGGCACCGCGCCTGGCTGCGCACCGCAAGCGACGGCATTCACGTCGTCGACCGCCGCGGCCGGCTGCTGGAGCACAGCGACTCCTTCGCCGCCATGCTGGGCTACGAACCCGGGCAGATGCTCGGCATGGACGTGACGCAATGGGAGTCGTGCGACCCCGAAGTGGCCGTGCGCTGGTGCGCCAGCACGCAGGGCGAACAGCGTTTCAAGACCCGCCACCGCCGCGCCGACGGCACGCTGATCGACGTGGAGGTGAGCAGCACCGCCACCGTGATCGACGGCGAGGAACTCGTCTTCTGCGCCTCGCGCGACATCACCGAGCGGCGCCGCCTGGAAGCCGAAACCCGCGCCGCGCTCGCCCACGCGCGGCACAGCGAGCAGCGGGTGCTGGAGATCGCCGACAACGTGCCGGCCGGCATCGCCTACGTCGACCGCGCCGAACGCATGCAGTTCGTCAACGCGGTGCTCGCCCGCTGGCTGGGGCTGCAGCCCAGCCAGTTGATCGGCAAGCAGATCCGCGAGCTGCTCACGCCCGAGCGCTACGCGCAGCGCAAGGCGCTCTACGAGGCCGTCTGGCGCGGCGAGACCGTGCGCATCCCGGAGCACATCCCGTCGCTGCGAGGCAACGTCCGCCACACCGATACGGTGCTCGTGCCCAAGCGCGACGACAGCGGCGAAGTCGTGGGCTTCTATTCGCTCTCGCAGGACCTGACCGAACGCGTCAGGATGGAGCGCACCGTCGAGCGCCAGGCCCGCAACCTCGCGGCCATGACCTCGATCAGCGACGACCTGATGGTGGTGCTCGACGAGCAGGGCACGATCCAGCTCGCCAACCGGGCTTTCGAGGAAGTCTGGCAGCTGCCGCCGGGCGGCGCGGTGGGGCGCACGCTGTCGGCCCTGTACGGCAACAGCTTCTTCCACGACGTGATCCGCCCCAAGCTGCGCCATGCGCTCGACGGCCAGCCGGTGAAGGTGCGCACCGCGCACGCGCCGCCGGGGCGGCCCACGCGGGTGTTCGATGCGAGCTACCACCCGGTCTACGACGAGCACGGCCTGATCGACGCGGTGGTGTTCACCGCGCACGACGTCGACGACCTCGTGCATTCGCGTGACGAACTCGCCCACACCGTCGAGGAGCTGCAGCGAAGCAACGAATCGCTGGAGCAGTTCGTGCGGGTGACCTCGCACGACATGCGCGAGCCGCTCAACAGCATCGCCCAGTTCGTGCGCCTGATCGAGGAGAGCGGCACGCTCGCCCCCCCGGCCGACCAGTATTTCGCCTTCGTGCGGCGCGGCGCGGCCCGCATGCGCACCATGCTCGACGACCTGCTGCGCTTCGTGCGCCTGGAAGCGGCCGCCATCGACCCCGACGACACGCACCAGCTCGACGAGGTGCTGCGGGAGGTGCAGCACCTGCTGCACGCGCAGATCGCCGCCAGCCGCGGCGAGCTGCGCTGCGACCCGATGCCGCTCGTGAAGGGCCGGCGCAGCCTCCTGGTGCTGCTGTTCCAGAACCTGGTCTCCAACGCGCTGAAGTTCACGCCCCCGGGCGTGCCGCCTCGGGTGCAGGTCAGCGCGCGGCGCGACGGCGACCGTGTGCACGTGACCGTGGCCGACCAGGGCATCGGCATCGCGCAGGCCGACATCCCCACCCTCTTCGAACCCTTCCGCCGGCTGCACCGGCGCCAGGTCTACGAGGGCACGGGCCTGGGCCTGGCCACCTGCAAGCGGATCGCGATGGTGCAAGGCGGCACGATCGCCATCGCTTCCGTGCCGGGCCAGGGCACGCAGGTCACCGTCGTCCTGCCCGCCGGCTGAACGGAGGCGCCCATGCTCGACCTGGTGATGGTGGTGGACGACAACGACGCCGACCTCGTGTACACCGAGGTGGTTCTGCGCGGCCGCGGCATTGCCCGCCAGGTGATCTGCTTCGACACCGCAGCCGCCGCGCTGCAGCACCTGGCCGACCCGGCGCGGCCGCCGGTGTCGCTGGTGCTGCTCGACCTCAACATGCCCGAGATGGACGGTTTCGCCTTCCTGCGCGCCCACGAGGCGCAGCAGCCCCGGCGCACGCCACCGCTGCCGGTGGTGATGCTCAGCAGCTCGCCCGAGGCGTCGGACCGGCTGCGCTGCACCGCGCATCCCTGCGTGCAGGCGTACGTGGTGAAACCCCTCAGCGACGACGACGCGCGCCTGCTGCTGACCCTCGGCTCCTAACATCGGCGGTTTCCCCTCAGGAGACCGCATGAGCATGAACACCCCTCTGGGCGCCCGCGCCGCCCTCGCCTCCCTGCTGCTCGCCGCCGGCGCTGCCCACGCGCAGGCCCCCGCCCAGCAGGAGGCCGGCACCATCACCACCCAGAGTGGCCTCGTCTACACCGCGCTGAAGGAAGGCACCGGCGCTTCGCCCGGCGCGACCGACGTGGTGAAGGTGCATTACCGCGGCACGCTGCCCGACGGCAAGGAGTTCGACAGCTCGCACAAGCGCGGCCAGCCCGCCGAGTTCCCGCTCAACCGCGTGATCAAGTGCTGGACCGAAGGCGTGCAGAAGATGAAGGTCGGCGGCAAGGCCAGGCTCGTGTGCCCGCCAGGCATCGCCTACGGCGAGCGCGGCGCGGGCGGCGGGCTCATCCCGCCGAACGCCACGCTCGTGTTCGAGGTGGAGCTGCTCGAGGTGCGCCGCTAGGGCCTGTTCAGGCCGGCACGGGCTCGGCCTCGTCGTCGGCTTCCTCGCCCAGGAAGCCGCCGCTCTGGTGCGCCCACAGCCGGGCGTAGAGCCCGCCGCGCGCGAGCAGGCTGCGGTGGTCGCCCTCTTCCACCACGCGGCCCTTGTCGAGCACGATGAGCCGGTCCATCGCGGCGATGGTGGACAGGCGGTGCGCGATGGCCACCACCGTCTTGCCCTCCATCAGCTTGTACAGGCTCGCCTGGATGGCGGTCTCGACCTCGGAGTCGAGCGCGCTCGTGGCCTCGTCGAGCAGCAGGATGGGCGCGTCCTTCAGCATCACGCGGGCGATGGCGATGCGCTGACGCTGCCCGCCCGAGAGCTTCACGCCGCGCTCGCCCACGTGGGCGTCGTAGCCCTGGCGGCCCTTGGCGTCGGCCAGGCCGCCGATGAACTCGTGCGCCTCGGCGCGCTTCGCGGCGGCCAGCATGGCGTCGTCGCCGGCGTCGGGGCGGCCGTAGAGGATGTTGTCGCGCACCGAGCGGTGCAGCAGCGAGGTGTCCTGCGTGACCATGCCGATCTGAGCGCGCAGGCTGTCCTGCGTGGCGTGGGCGATGTCCTGCCCGTCGATGAGGATGCGGCCCTCGCTCACGTCGTAGAAGCGCAGCAGCAGGTTGACGATGGTCGACTTGCCCGCGCCGGAGCGGCCCACGAGGCCGATCTTCTCGCCAGGGCGGATGTGCAGCGACAGGCCGTCGACCACCCTGCGTGCCTGAGGGCCGGTGCCGTAGGCAAAGCCCACCTTCTCGAAGCGCAGTTCGCCGCGCGTCACCACGAGCGGCTTGGCGTCGGGCGCATCGACTACCGTGCGATGGCGCGAGAGCGTGGTCATGCCGTCCTGCACCGTGCCGACGTGCTCGAAGAGCGTGGCCATCTCCCACATCACCCAGTGCGAGATGCCGTTGAGCCGCAAGGCCATCGCCGTGGCCGCGGCCACCGCGCCCACGCCGACCTCGCCGCGCGTCCACAGCCAGAGCGACGCGCCCGCCGTGCCCACGATCAGCAGGATCGACAGCGTGTGGTTCACCGTCTCGAACGAAGCCACCAGGCGCATCTGCAGCTTGACCGTGCCGAGGAATTCCTCCATCGCGCTGCGTGCGTAGCCCGCCTCGCGCCCGGCATGCGAGAAGAGCTTGACGGTGGCGATGTTGGTGTAGGCGTCGGTGATGCGGCCGGTCATGAGCGAGCGGGCATCGGCCTGCTCCTGCGCCACGCGGCCCAGGCGTGGCACGTAGTACACCAGCGCCAGCGCGTAGAGCACCAGCCAGCCGACGATGGGCGCCAGCATCCACATGGCGAAGCTGCCCATCACCGCGATCAGCGTCACGAAATAGATGACGACGAAGACCAGCAGGTCGCAGGCGATGAACCAGGCGTCGCGCACGGCCAGCGCCGTCTGCATCACCTTGGTCGCGACGCGGCCGGCGAACTCGTCCTGGTAGAAGCTCATGCTCTGGCCGAGCATCAGCCGGTGGAAGTTCCAGCGCAGCAGCATCGGGAACTGGCCGCCGAGCGCCAGGTGCTTGATGGCCGTCTGGAAGAAGACGAGCACGATGCTGCCGGCCAGCACCGCGGCCAGCGCCAGCAGCGAGCGGCCCTCCTGCGCCCACAGCGTGGCCGGCGACACCCGGGCGAGCCAATCGACGATCTCGCCCATCATCGCGAAGAGCCAGGCCTCGAAGGCGCCGATGATGGCCGACAGGAGCATCATCCCGAGCAGGTAGGGCCGAAGGCCCTGCGTGCAGGCCCACAGGAAAGCCGAGAACGAGCCGGGTGGCGTCGCGGGCTGCGTGTCCGGGAACGGATGCACCAGCCGTTCGAAGAAACGGAACAAAAAAGCCCCTTGCGTTCAAAGGAAGGGCGCAAGGTTAGCGGAACTGGGCTTTCGATAATGGCGCGGCGTTGAAAAGACACCTGATGAAACCTGACCGCAAGACCCTCCTGAAACGCATCGCGCTCGCCACCGGCGCCGTGGTGGCCGCCTGCGCGCTGATCGGCGGTGCGGTGCTCACGGTGCTGTACCTGCAGCTGCCCGAGCTGACGATGCTCACCGACTACCAGCCGCGCCAGCCGCTGCGGGTGTTCACGCGTGACGGCGTCGAGATCGGCGAGTTCGGCACCGAGCGTCGCTACTACCTCCCCATCGCCCACACGCCGAAGCTGGTGCAGGACGCGGTGCTCGCCATCGAGGATGCCGGCTTTCGCGAGCACGGCGGCGTGAGCCTGAAGGGCACGCTGCGCGCCGCGGCCAAGAACCTCTGGCGTGCCTCGCGCGCGCAGGGCGGCTCGACCATCACCCAGCAGGTGGCACGCACCTTCTACCTGTCGAAGAAGAAGTCGTATGCGCGCAAGCTGCGCGAGGCACTGCTGGCCATCAAGATCGAGCAGCACCTCTCGAAGGACCAGATCCTCGAGCTCTACCTCAACCAGATCTACATGGGCCAGCGCGCCTACGGTTTCGAGGCGGCCTCGCAGTCGTACTTCGGCAAGCCGCTCACGCAGCTCTCGGTGGCCGAGAGCGCCATGCTCGCCGGCGTGCCGCAGAACCCGCGCTATGCCAACCCGGCCAAGAGCTTCGAGCGCGCGAAGGCGCGGCAACTGCAGGTGCTCGGGCGCATGCTCGAAACAGGCGTCATCACCCAGGCCCAGCACGACCGCGCGGTAGCGGAGAAACTGCAGGTGCAAAAGGGCGACGACCACCCGGTGCACGCCGAGTACGTGGCCGAGATGGTGCGGCAGACGGTCTACGCGCAGTACGGCGAGGCCAGCTACACCCTGGGGCTGAAGGTCGTCACCTCGCTGCGCTCCTCCGACCAGCAGGCCGCCTGGCAGGCCTTGCGCCGCGGCCTGCTCGACTACGACCGCCGCCAGCCCTACCGCGGCCCCGAAGGTGAGGAAGACCTGCCCGACGGCCTGGCCGCCGACGATCCCGCCGTCGCGCAACTCCTGTCGGACCACGCCGACGACGACGACCTGCGCGTGGCGCTCGTGAGCGAGGCGAGCCCGCGGCTCGTAGTGGCCACGCTCGCCAACGGCGAGGTGCTGCGCGTGCAGGGCGAAGGCCTGCGGCTCGCCCAGGCGGCCCTGTCACCACGGGCCAAGGACGAGCGACGCATCCGCCGCGGCTCGGTCATCCGCGTCATGCAGACGGGCAAGCGCTGGGCGATCACGCAATGGCCCGAGGTGCAGGGCGCACTGGTCGCGCTCGACCCGCAGGACGGCCGGGTGCGCGCCCTGGTCGGCGGCTTCGACTTCGGCCGCCAGCAGTTCAACCACGCCACGCAGGCCTGGCGACAGCCGGGGTCGAGCTTCAAGCCCTTTCTCTATTCGGCCGCGCTGGAACAGGGCGTGATGCCGGGCACGATGGTGAACGACGCGCCGCTGCCGCCCGACGCCGACGGCAACCCGCCCGCGTGGAACCCCAAGAACTCCGACGACCAGTACGACGGCGCGATCACGCTGCGCGAGGCCCTCGCGCGTTCGAAGAACCTCGTCACCATCCGCCTGGTGGAGCTGCTCGGGCCCGACGCGGCGCGCGCCTGGGCCGGGCGTTTCGGCTTCGAGGCCGCGAAGCACCCTGCGGACCTCACGCTCGCGCTCGGCTCGGGCGCCACCACGCCGCTGCAGCTCGCCGGGGCGTATTCGGTGCTGGCCAACGGCGGCTTTCCGGTGCAGCCGGTGGTGATCGAGCGCATCACCGATGCGCAGGGCAAGACGCTCTTCGAAGCGCCGCCCCCCGTGCTCGACGAATCGCACCGTGCCATCCCCGCACGCAACGCCTGGCTCACCGGCAGCCTGCTGCAGGAGGTCACCCGCACGGGCACCGCCGCGCGCGCGCAGGCACAGCTCCAGCGCACCGACCTGTATGGCAAGACCGGCACCACCAACGACGCGGTCGATGCCTGGTTCGCCGGCTACCAGCCCTCGCTGGTGGCGGTGGTGTGGATGGGCTACGACACACCACGCAGCCTGGGCTCGCGCGAGTCGGGCGGCGGCCTGGCGCTGCCGGTCTGGATCAACTTCATGCGCCAGGCACTGCAAGGCGTGCCGGTGCAGGAGACCCCGCCACCCGAGGGGCTGGCGCAGGTCGATGGCGACTGGGTCTACAACGAGTGGAGCGAAGGCGGCCAGCGCCAGGACATCGGCTTCGACGAGCCCGACCTCGACGTGGCACCCGCCGCGCTGCCGGGCGCGCCCGTTCGGGCGCGCAACGGCGAGATCATCGACACCGAGCCGCCCGAGGTGAAGCTCAACCGGCCCTGAGCTTCTTCACGAGCGTCACCACCGCCAGCACCACCGCCCCGGCCACGATGCCGGCCACCGCGTCGAGCAGGCTCGACACCACGAGATTGGCCACCGTGCCCATGCCCTGCACCGCCGCTTCGATCAGGTGGTGCAGCACCGGAATGCCGTGCGTCAGGATGCCGCCGCCCACGAGGAACATGGCGGCGGTGCCGGCCACGCTCAGGCCCTTCATCAGCCAAGGCGCTGCCTTGAGGATGCCGGCACCGATGCCTCGGGCGACGGCGCTGGCCGTGCGGCTCAGGTAGAGGCCCAGGTCGTCGAGCTTGACGATGCCGGCGACCAGGCCGTACACGCCGACCGTCATGATGATCGCGATGCCCGACAGCACGCTCGACTGGATCAGGAGGCTCTTGGTCGCCACGGTGCCGAGCGTGATGGCGATGATCTCGGCCGAGAGGATGAAGTCGGTGCGGATCGCGCCCTTGATCTTGTCCTTCTCGATCGCGACCAGGTCGACCTCGGGGTTGGCCAGCGCCGCGGTCAGCTCGGCATGGTGAGCATCGTCTTCGGCCTTGCTGTGCAGGAACTTGTGGGCCAGCTTTTCCACGCCTTCGAAGCACAGGAAGAGGCCGCCCACGATCAGCAGCGGCGTAACCGCCCAGGGTGCGAAGGCGCTGATCAGCAGCGCCGCCGGCACCAGGATCAGCTTGTTGACGAAGGAGCCCTTGGCCACGGCCCACACCACCGGGATCTCGCGCTCGGCCTTCACGCCGGCCACCTGCTGGGCGTTCAGCGCGAGGTCGTCGCCGAGCACGCCGCTGGTCTTCTTGGCAGCGACTTTGGTCAAGACCGCCACGTCGTCGAGCACGGTGGCGATGTCGTCGAGCAGGGCAAGCAGGCTGGAGGCCATGGTGATGTGCGGCAGCGTGTGGGAATGGCCGCGCATGGTAAGCGAGCGCGGGCCAGCCCCGCGCCGATCACCGGGTAGATCAGGCCTTGAGGTCGATCAGCGAACCGAGCATCTCGTGCTCGACCTGCACCGTCTTCAGGTTGGCCTTGAAGCTGTAGAGCGCGACCTTCTGCTGCACCAGGTCGGCCGCAAGGTTGCTGCCGGGCGTGCTGGCCTGGGCGATCTGGGTGGCGACACCCCCTCCCGGCTGCGACTGCTGCAGCACCTGCTGGCGCCGGAACACCGGCGTCACCGCATTGGCGATGTTGTGCGCCGACACGCCCAGGCGGGTGGTGGCGGCGTTCATGCCCGAGATTGCGATGGAGGAGATGGGGCTCATGGTGCTTCGGCCTTGTTATCGGCCGGCCTGAACGGGACTTGAGGACTTTTTTCGTCAGCCCAGCGCCAGGAACTCGACCCAGTTGCCGTCCGGGTCCTCGACGATCGCGATCTTCACGCCCGGGCGCAGCTCGCGCTCCTTCACCGCGACCTTGGCGCCGGCCTCGGTGCAGGCCTGCACCATCTCGGAGAGGTTGCTCACCGTCATCGTCCAGTAACGGTAGCCGCTCGCGCCCTGGATGCCGCCCGGCGCCGCCGTGGCGGGCACCTGCGGCAGCACCACCAGCTTGACCATGCTGTCGCCGCACAGCATCTGGTGCATCACGCCGCCGCCGGTGGGCATCTCGCGCAGGTACCTGAGGCCGAGCACGTCGCGGTAGAAGGCAAGCATGGCCGGCCCATTGGTGGTGACGATGCCCAGGTCGATGGACTGTTTGGCGAGTTGCACACCCATTTGAAGGTCTCCGTTCCTTGTGTGTTGCGTGGGGGAGTCATAAGGTATCACCGTGTTGCTGTCGCACAGGTGACGCCCCGGCTCGCGGGGGGCGTGGCCTATAAAGCCCCTGCGGCGGCACGTTGCTTGCCCCAAAGGCCGATCAGATGCCCCAGAAGCACGACCCCTCCATGGACTTCGGACCCACGACGCAACAGTTCGACAACCCCGTGTCCACACACGACACCCTTCCAGCCGGCACACGGCTCGGCGGCTACCAGCTCATCCAGGTCCTCGGCCGGGGCGGCTTCGGCATCGTTTACCTGGCCCTCGACTCTTCGCTGCAGCGCCAGGTCGCGATCAAGGAATATTTTCCAGCCGAGCTCGCGATGCGCTGCGACGACGGGCAGGTGTGGGTGCGCCCGGGCGCCGACCCGGCCTCGTACAGCGCGGGCATGAAGGCCTTCCTCAACGAGGCCAAGATGCTGGCGCGCTTCGACCACCCGTCGCTCGCGCGCGTGCACAGCTTCTGGGAGGAAAACCGCAGCGCCTACATGGTCATGCCCTATTACGAGGGGCGGACGCTCGCCAAGGTGCTGGCCGAGATGGAGGCGCCACCCGACGAGGCCTGGCTGCGCGCGCTGCTCGCGCCGCTGCTGAGTGCGCTCAGCACGCTGCACAACGCCCACTGCCTGCACCTCGACATCTCGCCCGACAACATCCTCGTGCTTGCCGACGGCCGGCCGGTGCTGCTCGACTTCGGCGTGGCCAGCCGCCTGGCCACCGACAAGACCATGCCGCTCACGGCGCTGCTCAACCCGGCCTATGCGCCGATCGAGCAATACAGCGAATCGGCCACCCTGCAGCAAGGCGCGTGGAGCGACATCTACGCGCTGGCAGGCGTGCTGCACTTCGCCATCGCCGGCGTGCCGCCGGCGCGCGCCACCGTGCGTGCCGTCGACGACCCGCAGCGCCCGCTGGCCGAGACCGTCGCCGCGCGCGCGCAGCAGTTCCCAGGGCTCAGCTACAGCGAAAGCTTCCTCGCCGCGATCGACAAGGCGCTCGCCGTGCGGCCACGCGACCGGCCGCGCGGTGCGGCCGAATTCCAGGTGCTGCTCGATCACCTGCCGCCGCCTGCCCCCGCCGCCGGCCCGGCACCGGCTCCGGCCTTCAACGACTTCATGTTCGCCAACGGCAGCGGTGCACGCGCGCCCTCGCCGTCGCACGCCGCCGCGCAGGACTCCATCTTCGCCGCCGAGCCGATGGACGCGCCCCGCCGGCCCGCACGCAGCCGTACGCCGGCTTGGGTGGTCGGCCTGGCGGTGATCGGCGTCGCGGCCGCGGGGTGGACGTGGCTGCAGCGCCAGCCCTCGTTCGCCACCATCACCGTGGCCGACCTGCCGCCGGCGATCGTGGCCAACATCCCGCAACCCGCGGCGCAAGACGCCGGCGCCCCCACGGCCCCCACGGCCCCCACGTCCACCAACGCCACCCCGGCCGAACCCGCGCCCTTGCCGACCGAGCCCACCGCGGCGGGCCCCGCCAGCACCGCCGCCGTCACGGCCGCCTCACCCGCGGCTT
>DASWSY010000255.1:0-21745 GCA_036402415.1 Rhizobacter sp.
AAGCGGCCGTCACGACGGTTGCGCGAATCAGCGACGACGATGTTGTAGAAGGGGCGCTTCTTGGCGCCACCACGTGCGAGTCGAATCACGACCATGTTGTTTCCTCGATTCCTGACAACATCCACCGCACCACAGGAGACACTCAGGGCCAGGCAGATCGAAAGCAGAAGAACAGGCTTCTGCGAAGGGCTCGATGTCGTAGATACGCAGGCAGCCGTTGCAGGCGCCCACCGCCATCGAAACCGCGCATTATAAACTCAGCAGCCCTTCTGGCGCACACGCGCTGCCTCATGAACGCCTACAAATCCAAGACCCTGGCCGCCTGGCTGGCCCTCATCGGCGGCGGCCTGGGCCTGCACCGGTTCTACCTCTACGGCACGCGCGACACCTGGGCCTGGCTCTGGCCGGCGCCGACGCTCATCGGCCTGTACGGCCTGCTGCGGGCCTACACGCTCGGCCAGGACGACCAGCTTTCATGGCTGCTGGTGCCGCTCCTGGGCTTGTCGCTCGCCTCGGCGATGCTCGCCGGCATCGTCTACGGCCTGATGCCGGACGAACAATGGAACGCCCGCTACAACGCGGGCAGCTCCCGCCAGCACCAGGCCGGCTGGGCCCTCGTGTTCGCGCTGGTCCTGAGCCTGGGCCTCGGCGCCACCGTGCTGATGGCCACCATCGCCTACGGCGGCCAGCGCTACTTCGAGTACCAGGTCGAAGAGGGCCGCAAGATCAGCCAGTGACCCGGCGACGGGCGCTCAAGGGAAGAGCGACAGGCTGATCCAGTAGAAGATCGCTGCCACGAAGGCCGACGCCGGGATGGTGAAGACCCAGGCCCAGACGATGTTGCCGGCCACGCCCCAGCGCACCGACGAGGCGCTGCGCACCGAGCCGACGCCGACGATGGCCCCGGTGATGGTGTGCGTGGTCGACACCGGCACGCCCAGGCCCGTGGCCAGGAACAGGGTGAGCGCTCCGCCCGTCTCGGCGCAGAAGCCGCCCACCGGCTTGAGCTTGGTGATCTTCTGGCCCATGGTCTTCACGATGCGCCACCCGCCGAACATCGTGCCGAAGCCGATCGCGAGATAGCAGCTCCAGATCACCCAGCCCGGCGGCAGCTTGTCGCTCACGCTCGAGTAGCCGGTGGCGATCAGCAGCATCCAGATGATGCCGATGGTCTTCTGCGCGTCGTTGCCGCCGTGGCCGAGGCTGTAGAGACCGGCCGACACGAGCTGCAGCCGCCGGAACCAGTTGTCGACCCTGAGAGGCGACGTACGCCGACAGACCCAGGCCACCACCACCATCAGCAGCGAGCCCAGCACGAAGCCCAGCATCGGAGAGACGAAGATGAAGGCGACCACCTTGAGCACGCCCGAGCCGATCAGCGCGCCGATGCCGGCCTTGCCGATCACCGCGCCGCAGATGCCGCCGATCAGCGCGTGCGAGGAACTCGACGGGATGCCGTACCACCAGGTGATCACGTTCCAGGTGATCGCACCGATCAGCGCCCCGAACACCACGTGGTGGTCGACCACGCCCGCATCGACGATGCCCTTGCCCACCGTTGCCGCCACGTTGAGGTGGAACACCATGATCGCCAGCACGTTGAAGAAGGCCGCGAAGAGCACGGCCTGCTGCGGCTTGAGCACGCCGGTCGACACCACGGTCGCGATCGAGTTCGCCGCGTCGTGGAAGCCGTTCATGAAGTCGAACATGAGGGCGAGGACGACAAGCATCGCCACCACCCAGAACGCCACCTGGATCGTCTGCATCCGAAGCTCCGGACCGGGTCAGGAATTTTCGAGGACGACGCCCTCGATGAGGTTGGCCACGTCCTCGCAGCGGTCGGAGATGGATTCGAGCTGTTCGTAGATCGCCTTCAGCTTGATCAGCTCGCGCACGTCGGTCTCTTCGCGGAAGAGCTTGGACATCGCCGAGCGCATCACACGGTCGGCATCCGACTCGAGCTTGTCGATCTCTTCGCAGGTCTTGATCGCAGCCTCGGCCGCATCGCTCTGGCTCAACTTCGGCAGCAGCGAGACGGCATGCTGCACACGTTCGCAGCACTTGGCGCTCAGGTCGCCCAGGCGCAGCACCTCTTCCGTCATGGCCTTCACGTCGTAGAGCTGCATGGTCTCGGTCGCGTCCTGCAGCAGGTCGACGATGTCGTCCATCGCGTTGATCAGGCTGTGGATCTGCTCGCGGTCGATCGGCGTGATGAAGGTCTTGTGCCGGAGCCGGTTGACCTCGGCGGTGACCTTGTCGGCCGCACGTTCGGCGGCCACCACGGCATTGGCGTACTTCTCGCGCTGATCGAGGTTGCCGTAGTTTTCTATCATCGCGATGAAGGCGCGGGCGCCTTCCACGATGTAGTTCGCATGCTGGTTGAAAAGCTCGAAGAAATTGCCTTCGCGCGGCAGCAGCTTGCCAAACAACATGGTGGGTTCTCCAGAGAAGGGTCTCGGGCCGCTTGGTGCGGCTCTGTCACGAAACTGTCACAACGACAAGGCGCAGAGTGTAGCGCCGGGCTTCACCGCGGCATGGCGGGCCGCAGGTCGAACATCGCACGGGGGCCTTCGAAGCGCTCCAGGGCATCGACCAACGCGTGGAAGTCGCCGTCCCGCTCGACGGGATTGAAGTTCTCGCTGTTCACCACCATCACCGGTGCCCCGCTGAACGTCTGGAAAAAGTCCGCATAGGCGTCGCAGAGCTTCTGCAGGTAGTCCGGCGCGATGCGCTGTTCCATGGCGATGCCGCGCTGCCGGATGCGCTGGACCAGCGTGGGTGGGGTGGCCTGCAGCCAGATCACCAGATCGGGCTGCGGCAACTGCGCCGACACCTGGGCGTACATCTGCTGGTAGAGGTGGTACTCCTCGTCCGACAGGTTCATGCGCGCGAAGAGCGCATCCTTCGCGAGCATGAAATCGCTCACCACCGCGGGCGCCAGCAGGCCGGGCTGGGCCAGCTCGCGCACCTGCCGCATGCGCTGGAAGAGGAAGAACACCTGCGTCTGGAAGGCGTAGCCCGGCACGTCGGCGTAGAAGCGCTCCAGGTACGGGTTCTCGTCGGCGCGCTCGAGCATCAGCTCGGCGCCGAGATGGGCGGCGAGCCGCCGCGCGAGCGAACTCTTGCCGGCGCCGATCGGGCCTTCGATGGCGATGTGGCGAAAGCGCTCGAGGCCCGGCACGGCAGGCCTCAGTTGCGGAAGATGAAGTACACGGCGCCGACCAGGCACAGGCCCGCCCACACGTAGTCGAGCTTGAAGGGCTCCTTCATGTAGACCATCGCAAAGGGCACGAAGACCGCGAGCGTGATCACCTCCTGCGTGATCTTGAGCTGCGCGAGCGTGAAGCCGCCGCTGTAGCCGATGCGGTTGGCCGGCACCTGCAGCAGGTACTCGAAGAGCGCGATGCCCCAGCTCACCAGCGCGGCGATGTACCAGGGGCTGGCCGCGAGGCTCTTCAGGTGGCCGTACCAGGCGAACGTCATGAAGACGTTCGAGGCCACGAGCAGCAATACCGTCTGCAGTGGAATCGAGATGCCCGTCATGTGAAGCCCTTCGCTGCCTCAGTCGCCGATCGCGCCATAGACCAGGTTGCGGAACAGCGCACGCACCTCGTCACGCTGGCCCGGCGCCTGCACCATGAGGACCGCATGCAAGTCTTCTGCCGGGTCGACCCAGAAGGTGGTGCCTGCCATGCCGCCCCAGAAATACGAACCGGCCGATCCCGCCACCGGGGCGAGGCCCGCCTGCAGTCGCACGGCGAATCCCAGGCCGAAGCCATGCCCCGGGGGCAGCAGCTCACTGGCGCTCGGAATCTGGCCGAGGTGGTCGCTGGTCATCAGCTCGACGGTCTTGCGGCTGAGCAGGCGCTGGCCATCGAGCACGCCCTTGTTCAGCAGCATCTGCGTGAAGCGGGCGTAGTCGGTGGCGGTCGACACCAGGCCGCCACCGCCCATGTCCAGGGCCACCGGTTCGCGCACGTCGAGCACCTGCACGTCGGCCCCGGTGTCCGGGTCCTTCGCGAAGGGCTCGGCCAGGCGCCCGAGCGACACGCCGGGCACGTGAAAGCCGGTGTCGACCATGCGCAGCGGCCCGAAGATGCGCTCGGCAAAGAAGTCCCGCAGCGCCTGGCCGGACACCACTTCCACCAGCCGCCCCAGCACGTCGGTGGCGCGGCTGTAGTCCCAGACCGTACCGGGCTGGTACATCAGCGGCAGCTTCGCCAGCGCCTGGGTGAATTCGTCGTTCGTCCAGTCGCGGCGGTAGATCCTGGCGCGGGCGTAGAGCTTGCGGACGGGCGTGTGCGCGAGGATCTCGTAGGTCAGGCCGGAGGTATGGCGCAGCAGGTCCTGCACCGTCATCGCCCGCTCGGCGGGGACGGCTTCGATCTCGCCGTCGGCACCCACCACGCCGACCCTCATGTCCTTGAACTCGGGGAGGTACTTCGCCACCGGCTCGTGCAGGAAGAGCCGGCCTTCCTCGAACAGCATCATCGCCGCCACCGACACGACGGGCTTGGTCATCGAGTAGATGCGGAAGATGCTGTCTCGCTGCATCGGGTCGGGCTGCGCCGGGTCCCGCCGGCCCAGGGCCTCGAAGTAGGCGAGCTTGCCACCACGCACCACCATCGCCACCACGCCGGGCAGGCGCCCCCGGTCGATCTGCTCCTGGAAGGCGGCCGTCAGCCGGGCCAGCCCCTCCGGCCGGAAGCCGGCCTCCTGCGGCGAGGCCCGCTCGGGCAAGCGGGTGCGGGTCAGGTTCATGCGGTCTCCAATCTGCGGATGGACTGCGCGGCGACGGCCGCGAGCAGCGGCCCGATCGGCCCGCGGCCGGGAATCACGAAACGCTCGCCCACGAGGTCGGCGAGGGGGCGCAGCACGAAGGCCCGCTCATGCATGCGCGCATGCGGCACGACGAGGTCGTCTGACAGGATCTGGCGCTCGCCGTACAGCAGCAGGTCGAGGTCGAGCGTGCGGGGGGCGTTCTGGTACGGCCGCTCGCGGCCGTACTCGGCCTCGATGGCCTGCAACTGGGCCAGCAGCTCGTACGCGCTCAGGGTGGTGTGCAGGGCCACGACGGCATTGACGAACTCGGGCCCCTCGGCGTCGACCGGTGCGCTGCCGTAGAGCGCCGACACGCCATCAACACGGCTGGCCGGCAGGCGGCCCAGCGCCTCGATGGCGGTGCGCACGGCATCCAGCGGGTCGCCGAGGTTGGCACCCAACCCGACGTAGGCGAACAGCGGCACCACGTCGCAGGGTCAGGCAGCCGACGGCGGGGCGTCACCGGCGGGCCGGCGGCGCCGGCGGCGGCGCTTGCGGGGCGCATCGCCGCTGCCGACGTCGGCTTCGACCTCCCCCTCGGCCGCGTCGGCCTGTGCCGGCGAGGCGCCCGGGGCCGGTGCGGGTGAACGCCGTCGCGAGCCGCCGGGACCGCGCAACTGCTCCACGAGACGCGTGCGCTTCTCCTCATCGGCCAGCGAGAACTCTTCCCACCATCGGGCGAGCTCGGGATCGGCCTCGCCGGCATCGGCGCGCAGGCGCAGGAAGTCGAACCCGGCGCGGAAGCGCGGTTGCTCGACCAGCGAAAACGGCCCGTTGCCGGTGCGGCGCTCGAAGCGCGTCTGCATCAGCCAGATCTCGCGCATGTCGGCGGCCAGCTTGCCGCGGCCGGAGATGTCGCCGATGCGCGCGTCGAACACCGCGTCGACGGACTGCTGCAGCGCCGGGAACGGGGCCTCGCCCTTCTTCTTGAGCTTTTCCCAGCGGTCGAGCACGTCGTGCCACAGCATGCAGGCGAGCATGAAGCTCGGGGCCACGGGCTTGCCTTCGTTGACGCGGCGGTCGGTGTCCGACAGGGCCAGCTCCACGAACTTCTGGCGCTCCGGGTGCTTGTTGGCATCGGCCAGCACCACGTCGAGGATGGGGAAGACGCCCGTGCGTTCGCCCACCAGGCC
Organism: Rhizobacter sp.; assembly: GCA_036402415.1. Lineage (GTDB taxonomy): Bacteria > Pseudomonadota > Gammaproteobacteria > Burkholderiales > Burkholderiaceae_C > Rhizobacter. The sequence continues at coordinate 5,955 of DASWSY010000255.1, forward strand.
CTGCTTGCGCAGCTCTTCAATGCTGGCCAGCGCGTGGCCGGTCTGCAGCAGCTTGATCATTTCGTCGAAGGTGCGCGAGGCCGGCACGTCGTCGAGCAGGCCGGCCAGCTCGCGGATGGGCGCGCGGGTCTTCGGGTCGATCGTGAAGCCGAGCTTGGCCGCGAAGCGCACCACGCGCACGATGCGCACCGGGTCTTCGCGGTAGCGCGTGGCCGGGTCGCCGATCATGCGCAGGACCTTCTTCTTCGCGTCCTTGATGCCGCCGTGGTAGTCGACCACGATCTGCTTCTGCGGGTCGTAGTACATCGCGTTGACGGTGAAGTCGCGGCGCGCGGCGTCTTCGATCTGCGGGCCCCAGACGTTGTCGCGCAGCACCCGGCCGCTCGCGTCCACCGCATGGTGCTTGTCGGCGAGCTCGGCCTTGGAGGTCTTCTCGTTGCCGGCCACCTGCTCCGAGGCCGACGCATCGAGCATCGCGCGGAAGGTCGACACCTCGATCACCTCGTGCTCGCGCCCACGGCCGAACACCACGTGCACGATGCGGAAACGCCGGCCGATGATGAAGGCACGGCGGAAGAGCGCCTTCACCTGCTCCGGCGTGGCGTTGGTCGCGACGTCGAAGTCTTTCGGCCGCAGGCCCAGCAGCAGGTCGCGCACCGCGCCCCCGACGATGTAGGCCTCGTGGCCCGCGTCGGCCAGGGTCTTGACCACGCGGATGGCGTTGTCGTCGACAAGCTTGAGGTCGATGTTGTGCTCGGAGAGCGGCACCTCGACGCGCTTGCCTTTGGGGATGGCGGGCTTGCCGGTCTTGCCGAGCAGTTTGTCTATGAACTTCTTGATCATCAGTCCGTCAATCGAACAGCCGAAGAATGCGCCAGCCCCGCTCGCGGGCAATGGATTCGAGCGGGGCGGATGGGTTGGTGGCCACCGGGTCGGTCGCCAGTTCGAGCAGGGGCAGGTCGTTGGCCGAATCGCTGTAGACGCTGATGCGGTCGAAGTCCTGCAGCTTGTGGCCGAGGCCCGCGAGCCACGCGTGCGTGCGCACCGTCTTGCCTTCGCGGAACGAGGGCACCCCCGCGATCCGGCCAGTGATGTTACCGCCGGGGTCCTTTTCCAGCTCGACGGCCAGCAGGTGCTCCACGCCGAAGGCGCGGGCAATGGGGGCGGTGACGAACTCGTTGGTAGCGGTGACGATGGCCACCAGGTCGCCCTGGGCCTGGTGATGCCGCACCAGGTCGCGCGCCGCCTCGTGCAATTGAGGCGAGATCACCTCCTGCATGAAGCGCGCCTGTGCGGCGCTCCGCTCGCTCGCCGGCCGGCTGCGCCATGGTGCGGTGGCAAAGGCGATGTAGGCGTGGATATCGAGGGTGCCGGCCTTGTAGTGGGCGAAGAAGACGTCGTTCTGCTTCTCGAACGCGTCGGCGTCGACCCAGCCCTGGCGGATCATGAAGCGGCCCCAGGCGTGGTCGGAGTCGAGCGGGATCAGCGTGTCGTCCAGGTCGAACAAACAGAGGTTCATGCCGCGCCCTTCTCTTCCGCCAGCATCTGCTTGAGCAGGGGCACGGTGATCGCGCGCTTGTGCACGAGCGCGAATTCGTCGAGGCGGTCCAGCACCGTCATCAGGTGCTTGAGGTCGCGCGCAAAGCGCGTCAGCAGGTAGCTCATCACGTCATCGGAAAGGAAAAGGCCGCGCCGGTCGGCCTCGCGGCGCATGGCGGCGCGCGCCTCGGCCTCGGCCAGGGGCGCCAGGGCGAACACATGGCCCCAGCCGAGGCGGGTGCGCAGGTCGTCGCGCAGGGGCAGGTCCACCGGCGGCACGAGGCCGGCGGCCACCACCGGGATGTGGTGGGTCGTCGCCTCGACGAAAAGCGTGAAGGCCGCATGCTGACGCTCGTCGTCGAAACGGTCGCAGTCGTCGAACACGATCAGCGCGTGGCCTTCGTCGAAGTCCCACGGCACGTCGGACGATGGAACGAACCACCCCACCCTGCCCCCGCCGCGCTGCACCTGATGCGCCAGCGCCTGCAGCAGGTGCGTCTTGCCCACGCCGGACGCCCCCCACAGGTAGACCGGCGCCGCCTGCTGCATGACGCCGCGCAGATGCTCCACCGCGGCGGCGTTCGCGCCGGCCACGTAGCTGTCGAACGAACGCACCGGCTCGTCGGCAATGGCCAAGGGGATCTGTCTCATGCGGCGTCGCAGCTCAACCCTGGTAGAGCTTGCTGGCCAGGTACCAGGCCAGCACCCGCTTGCCGGCGACCACCAGCACGGCACACACCGGCAGCGCCAGCAGCACGCCGACGAAGCCCGCGAGATGGCCGAAGGCCAGCAGCGCGAAGATCACCGTCAGCGGGTTGATGCCGATGCGTTCGCCCACGAGCCGCGGCGTGAGGAAGAAGCTCTCGATGACCTGGCCGAGCCCGTAGACCACGGCCACCGCCACCACGCCATACCAGCTCGCGAACTGCAGCACGCCGGCGATCAGGGCGAGCAGCATGCCCAGGCCGAAGCCCAGGTAGGGAATGAAGACCGCCAGCCCGGTGAACACGCCGACCGGCACCGCGAGGTCGAAACCGAAGAGCGCCAGGCCCACGCTGTAGAACACGGCGAGGATCACCATCACGAGCAGTTGCCCGCGCAGGTACTGGCCGAGCATCTCGTCGCTCTCGCGCATGAAGCTGCGCACGCTGGCGCGCCGCCGCGGGGGCACGAGGCCGTCGATGCGCTCGACCAGCCGTGGCCAGTCCATCAGCAGGTAGAAGAGCACCGCCGGGATCAGCACCGCATTGCCGATCAGCGCCAGCAGGAAGCTGCCGCCGATGCGCGCCGAGCTGAGCAGCGTGGTCAGGCCGTCTTCGATGTTGGCGCCGAGGTACTTGACGATGAAGGCCTTGATGCTCGCCACGTCGAGCGCGACGGCGATGCCGTACTGCGCGAGCCAGGGCGAGACGGTCTGGTTGAGCTTGTCGGCCAGCAGCGGCAGTTGCTCGCGAAGCAGCGGCAGCTCCTTCGAGACGATCGGCACGATCAGCAGCAGCACCGACAGGATGATGATGAAGGCCGCCACCTCGACCAGCGTCACCGCCAGCACGCGCGGCAGCTTGCGCTTCACGAGCTTCTCGACCGCCGGCTCCAGGATGTAGGCCAGGATGCCCGCGAAGAGGAAGGGCGTGAGCACCGGCGCCAGCAGCCACACCAGCAGCGCGCCGACGAACGCGATCAGGAGCCAGGAGAGGGTTTGCCGCTGCGCGGGGGTGAGTTGCATCGTTTCCCGTGGGAGGAGCGAAGCCGGGCCTCGCGGAACGGGGCGAATTCTAGGGGCATGCGACGGGGTGCTGGCCGTCCATACAGGCCGTCAATGGAGCGGGCCGCCGCCCGGCTGGCGCAGCGACAGGAGGCGCTGGCCGATGGCCTCGCGGTCGCTCGCCTGCGGGCTGTGGGCGAGATAGGCCCCGAGATCATGGATTGCCGCCTCGACGGCGCCGAGATCGGCCTGCACCAGGCCCCGGTCGCGGCGTTCGTCCCAGGCCTGCGGGAGCAGCACCACCAGCCGGTTCAACACCGCCAGCAGGCGCGGTGCATCGGCCGCCGAACGGTAGATCTCCTTCAGGTTGCGCAGCATGCGCGCCAGCACCTCACGCGGCGTGGCCGCCCGCAGGAAGACGCCCAGCGGCACGTCGAGCTCGCCCGTCAGGCCCTGGCTGCGGCGGTACGGCTGCAGCAGCTCGTCCAGGCGCTCGCGCGACAGGGACTGGCCGGTGAAGGGATCGAGCACCACCTCGCCTTCGCTCAACTTGAGCTTCACCAGAAAGTGGCCGGGGAACGACACGCCGCGCGCCGTGAGCCCGGCCTGCGTGGCGAATTCGATGTAGAGCAGCGCGAGCGTGATGGGGATGCCGCGCCGGGTTTCGAGCACGGCCGAGATCATGCTGTTGGCCGGGTCGTAGTAGTCGTTGACGTTGCCGGCGAAGCCGAGTTCGCGGAAGAAGAACTGGTTGAGCAGGCGCAGGCGCTGGCGCGGCCCGGCGTCGGCCGGCAGGCGGCTCTTGAGACGCGCGGCATGGGTGTCGATCTGGTGCAGCACCGACTGCGTGTCGAGCGTGGGGTCGTCGTCCTGGCCCAGGGAGATGGCGGCCTCCAGCAGCGAAAAGTTCTCGTCCTCGGCCACCAGCAGGGCGAAGTACTCCAGCGGCGTCTGGGCGAGGAACTGCGGCAGGGAGGGCGGTGGCATGGCGGGCGATTATCCGCGCCGCAGGAACTGCCTGAACTTGAGGCCGGTGGCCAGCAGCGTGGCGAAGTACAGGATCACCGCAGCTGCCATGCAGGCGGCCAGCCAGCCCACACGCTGCCATTCATGACGGCCGAGCGCCACCCAGTCGAACGCGCCCGCGGCGTACCAGAGCGCCCCGCTCATCACCGCGGTGGCAAAAACCACGCGCGCCGCAAACGCGGCCCATCCGGGGCTCGGCACGTAGCTGCCGCGGCGGCGCAAACCGAAGAAAAGCAGCAACGCGTTGACTGTCGCGCCCAGGCTGATCGAGAGCGCCAGCGCCGCGTGGCCGAGGTGGGGCACCAGGATCGCGTTGAGGACCTGCGTCAGCACCAGCACGCCCACGGCAATCTTGACCGGCGTGCGCACGTTGAGGCTTGCATAGAACCCTGGCGCCAGCACCTTGACCGCGACGATGCCGAGCAAGCCCACGCCATAGCCGCGCAGTGCGAGCACCGTCATCTGCACGTCGGCCGCGGTGAACTGCCCGCGGTGGAAGAGCACGGCGATCAGCGGCGTGCCGAACACCAGCAGCGCGGCGGCGCAGGGCAGCGTGAGCAGCAGCACGAGGCGCAGGCCCCAGTCGAGCATGGCGGAATAGCCGGCGGCATCGCCCTTGCCGTGCGCCTGCGACAACTGCGGGATCAGCACCACCCCGAGCGCCACACCCAGGAGCCCGGTCGGGAACTCCATCAGCCGGTCGGCATAGAAGAGCCACGACACCGCCCCCACCGACACGTGCGAGGCGATCTGCGTGTTGATGATCATCGACAGCTGCGCGACCGAGACCCCCAGCACCGCCGGCAGCATGAGCTGCAGCGTGCGGTGCACGCCGGGGTGGTGCCACGCTGCGGCAATGCGCGCCGGCGTGAGGCCGATGCGCGGCAGGCAGCCGATGCGCATCAGCGCCGGCACCTGGATGCCGAGCTGCAGCACGCCCCCCGCCATCACGCCGACCGCCAGCGCGTAGGCCGGCTCGATGCCCCAGCGGCGAAATTGCGGCACCAGCAGCCAGGCCGCGAGGATCATCGCCACGTTGAGCAGCACCGGCGTCGCCGCCGGCACCGCGAAGCGCTTCCAGGTGTTGAGCACCCCCGCGGCCAGCGCCACCAGCGACATGAAGCCGATGTAGGGAAACATGATGCGGGTCATGACGACCGCGCCGTCGAACTCCTCCAGCGCGGAGGCCATCAGCCACACCACGATCGGCGCGGCCACGATGCCGATGGCAACCGTGACGAGCAGCGTCCAGAAGAGCATGGTCGCCACGGCGTCGATCAGGCGCCGGGTGGCGTCGTCGCCCTCGCGGCCGCGGGTGTCGCCCAGCAGCGGCACGAAGGCCTGCGAAAAAGCCCCTTCCGCGAAGAGACGCCGCAGCAGGTTGGGGATGCGGAAGGCGACGTTGAACGCGTCGGCCCAGGCGCTGGCGCCGAAGGCCGCGGCGATCAGGGTGTCGCGGGCCAGGCCGGTGATGCGCGAGGCCAGGGTCAGCAGGGAGACGGTGGACGCGGCACGCAGCAGGTTCATGGGCGGCGGGGATTATGGCCCACCCCCGCTGTCGGTTTGCGGTAGCTCACATGGGACTGCTATACTCGCGGACTTCGCTGAAACCGGGTACAAGCCAATGGCCACCTCCTCCAAAGCCAAAAAGACCGTCCGCATTGCCTCTGGCCGCAAGCGCGCGCGTCAAGACGTCAAGCTCAACGCCGCCAACACCGCGCTGCGTTCGAAGTTCCGCACCGTCATCAAGAACGTCCAGAAGGCCGTCGCTTCCGGCGACAAGGCCAAAGCCACCGAACTCTTCAAGACCGCCCAGAGCGTCATCGACTCCGTCGCCGACAAGGGCATGTTCCACAAGAACAAGGCCGCTCGCCACAAGAGCCGCCTGTCGGCCAAGGTCAAGGCCCTCGCCACTGCTGCCTGAATCCGATTCCCGGTTCGCGAAGAAGAACAAAACCCGCCGAAAGGCGGGTTTTTTCATGGAGTGGAGGGTTCACGCCGCGGGCTTCGGCGGTGCTTCAGGGAGCAGGCACGCCTCGGCCACCTGCAGTTCGTTGTCGCGCGCGAAGTTCATGACGAAGTCCCAGGCCATCGGCTCGATCTCCCGCAGCGACTCGTTGACGATCACGCACTTCACGCCGTTGATGACACGCGGCACACAGTACGGCGAATAGCCGATGAAGGCGCCGGGTCCGCCCGTCGCGCCGCCGGGGCGGAAACACGACATGGCGCCGGCCAGTCGCTCGGCCCAGTCGCTCGGGCGGAAGGTCCTGCCGTCCTTGGTCAGGCCTTGAATGAAGACTTCGCGGGGTTTGGAGGGGCTCATGCGGTGGCACGCAGGGTCGGCACGCCGTGGCGCCATCGAGTCGTGCCCTGAGGCGGCCTTCGGAGAAGGCGCTATTGTGCCTTGCAGGTGCTGCGATGCAGCACGCGTCGGGAGGAGTTCTGCCAGGTCCATCGCGGTGATATCGGTCGCGCGGGCGAACAGTGAACCGCCGCAAGCGTGAACGAAGGCCTCTTTGGCTTCGCGTTTGCCGAACGCGGGCTTTGCGATTCCCAAACGTGCACGCCATGGCGCCGTCAACCCCGGCACTTAGAATCAAACGCCCCAGGCCCGCATCTCCTGCGGGCCTTGTCTCTTCAAGCGTCCTTCTGCTGGAGCATCGTCCATGAACGCCCCCGACAAGCTGTCTGCCTCCCCCATGCCGCACGTGATGCCGACCTATGGCCGCCTGCCGATGGCGCTGGCCTACGGCCGAGGCTGCTGGCTGTGGGACACCAACGGCAAGAAGTACCTCGACGGGCTGTCGGGCATCGCCGTCAACACGCTCGGCCATGCGCACCCCAAGCTCGTGCCCGCGCTGCAGGACCAGATCGGCAAGCTGATGCACAGCTCCAACTACTACCAGGTGCCGCTGCAGGAGCAGCTCGCGGCCAAGCTGGTCGAGATCTCGGGCCTCACCAACGTCTTCTTCTGCAACTCGGGCCTCGAAGCCAACGAAGGCGCCATCAAGGTCGCCCGCAAGTTCGGGCACGACAAGGGCATCGAGAAGCCCGAGATCATCGTCTACGAAAAGGCCTTCCACGGTCGCTCGATCGCCACCCTCTCGGCCACCGGCAACCCCAAGGTGCAGGCCGGCTTCGGCCCGCTGGTCGAAGGCTTCGTGCGCGTGCCGCTCAACGACGTCGCCGCCATCGAGAAGGTCGCTGCCACCAACCCCAACGTCGTCGCCGTCTTCCTGGAGGTGATCCAGGGCGAAGGCGGCATCAACCCGACGCACGCCGAATACCTGCGTCAGGCCCGCCGCATCTGCGACGAGAAGGGCTGGCTGCTGATGCTCGACGAGGTGCAGTGCGGCATGGGCCGCACCGGCAAGTGGTTCGCCCACCAGTGGGCCGGCATCAAGCCCGATGTGATGCCGCTGGCCAAGGGCCTGGGCTCGGGCGTGCCGATCGGCGCCTTTGTCTGCGGCCCGCGGGCGGCCAACGTGTTCGGCCCCGGCAACCACGGCACCACCTTCGGCGGCAACCCGCTCGCCATGCGCGCCGGCGTCGAGACGCTGCGCATCATGGAAGAAGACAAGCTGCTGGAGAACGCCGCCAACATGGGCCAGCTCCTCACCGAGGGGCTGAAGCGCGAACTCGGCGCCCTGCCCGGCGTCGTCGAGATCCGCGGCCAGGGCCTGATGATCGGCGTCGAGCTCGACCGCCCCTGCGGCGAGCTCCTCGGCCAAGCCGCCGAAGCCGGCCTCATGATCAGCGTGACCGCCGACAAGGTGGTGCGCCTGCTGCCCGCGCTCATCATCAACGCGGACGAGGTCCAGCAGTTGCTCGACATCCTTTGCCCGTTGATCAAGGCCTTCCTCGCGAAGTCGACGACATGAGACCCGGCATGAGCCTCATCAAGCACTACCTCCAGTTCAAGGACCTGCGCGCCGAGGAATACGCCTACCTGTTCGACCGCACCGCGATCATCAAGAAGCGCTTCAAGAACTACGAGAAGTACACGCCGCTGACCGACCGCACGCTGGCGATGATCTTCGAGAAGGCCAGCACGCGCACCCGCGTGAGCTTCGAGGCCGGCATGTACCAGATGGGCGGCTCGGTGGTGCACCTGACCACCGGCGACAGCCAGCTCGGCCGCGCCGAGCCGGTGGAAGACTCGGCCCGGGTCATCAGCCGCATGGTCGACCTGGTGATGATCCGCACCTACGAGCAGGCCAAGATCGAGCGCTTCGCCGCCAACTCGCGCGTGCCGGTCATCAACGGCCTCACCAACGAGTACCACCCCTGCCAGATCCTGGCCGACGTGTTCACCTTCATCGAACACCGCGGCTCGATCCAGGGCAAGACGGTCGCGTGGGTCGGAGACGGCAACAACATGGCCAACACCTGGCTGCAGGCGGCCGACATCCTCGGCTTCACGCTCCACGTGAGCACGCCCGGCGGCTACGAGATCGACCCGCAGGTCGCCGGCGTGTCCAACTCGCAGTGCCTGAAGACCTTCAAGAACCCGCTCGACGCCTGCCGCGGCGCCCACCTCGTGACCACCGACGTGTGGACGAGCATGGGCTACGAGGCCGAGAACGAAGCGCGCATGAAGGCCTTTGCCGACTGGTGCGTCGACCGCGAGATGATGGCCGCCGCGCAGCCCGATGCCGTCTTCATGCACTGCCTGCCGGCGCACCGCGGCGAAGAGGTCGAGGCCGAGGTCATTGACGGCCCGCAAAGCGTGGTCTGGGACGAGGCGGAGAATCGGATGCATGTCCAGAAGGCCCTGATGGAGTTCCTGCTCCTCGGCCGCATTGGCTGAACTGCATCCCGCTTCATGAAGATCGCCCTCATCACCGACCTCCACGCCAACCGAGAGGCGGTGTCGGAGGTCCTCGCGCACGCACAGTCGCAGCAAGCCACGAAGTACGTCTTCCTCGGCGACTTCGTCGGCTACGGCGCCGACCCGGCCTGGGTGGTCGACCAGATCCGCGAGCACGTGACGAAAGGCGCCATCGCGATCCGCGGCAACCACGACGCCGCCACCGTGGCCGGCCCGCAGCCCACCATGGTGGAAGACGCGCGCTTCACCGTGGCCTGGACACGCGAGCAGCTCGACGACGAGCAGGTCGCCTTCCTCGCCGAGCTGCCGCTCACCGCTGTCGACGACGGCCGGCTCTACGTGCACGCCAATGCCTTCGCACCCGGCGAATGGGGCTACATCCATGCGCGCAGCGACGCGGTGCGCAGCATGCACGCCACCGCCTGCCGCGTCACCTTCTGCGGCCACGTGCACGAGCCGCGCCTGTACCACCTCGCGCCCACGGGCAAGATCGGCGAGTTCCAGCCGGTGTCGGGCGTGCCCATCCCGCTGTCGCCGCAGCGCCAGTGGCTGGTGATTCCCGGTTCGGCCGGCCAGCCGCGCGACAACAACCCTGCCGCCTGCTACGCCGTCTATGACAGCGACAGCGCCGAGCTGACGTATTTCCGCGTGCCCTACGACTACGACACCGCCGCCGCCAAGGTGCGCGCAGCGGGCCTGCCGCAACGTCTCGCGAAGCGTCTCGAAGATGGCGGCTGAACTCGGCAACCCTCCCAGCGGCTTCGGTGCGGCCGCCGCGCCGGCAACGCACCCGCTGCGACCACTGCAGGCCGGCGAGCTGATCGACAACTTCAGGCTCGAGCGCCACCTGCACCAGGGCGGCATGGCCCACCTCTGGAAAGTGGTCGACGTCAACAGCGACGACCCGATGGACCTCATCATGAAGGTGCCGCGCATCCTCGGCGGCGAAGACCCGGCGAGCATCGTCGGCTTCGAGGTCGAGCAGATGATCCTGCCCAAGCTCGCCGGCCCGCACGTGCCGCGCTTCGTGGCCAAGGGCGACTTCACCTCGCAGCCCTACATCGTGATGGAGCGCATCCCGGGCGACTCGCTGCGGCGCCAGCTCGACGACGCGCCGCTGCCCATCGACAAGGTGGTCGACATCGGCATCCGCGTCGCCACCGCCCTGCACGACCTGCACCGCCAGCACCTGGTGCACCTCGACGTGAAGCCGAGCAACATCATGTTCCGCATCAGCGGCGAGGCGGTGCTCATCGACTTCGGGCTCTCGCGCCACGACCAGCTCCCCGACCTGCTCGACGAGGAGTTCGAGCTGCCGATGGGCACCGGCCCCTACATCTCGCCCGAGCAGGTGCAGTTCGTGCGCAACGACCCGCGCAGCGACCTCTTCGCGCTGGGCGTGATCCTCTACCACCTCACCACCGGCGAGCGGCCTTTCGGCAACCCCGAGAGCGTGCGCGGCCTGCGCGAGCGGCTCTACCAGGACCCGGTGCCGCCCATCACGCTGCGCAAGGATTGCCCGCCCTGGCTGCAGGAGGTGATCCTGCAGGCGCTCGAGCCCAAGCCCGAGCTGCGCCAGCAGACCGGCGCGCAGCTCGCCTTCCAGCTCCAGAACCCGGGCCAGGTGCCGCTCACCGAGCGGGCGAAACGACGCGAGCGCAGCAGCGCAGTCAAGCGCATGTCGCGCTGGTTCTCCGCGCTCGGCGCCGAGCCCAATGCCCGCGCGACCGCCACCCTGCAGCTCGCGCGCAGTCCCATCCTGCTGGCCGCCGTCGACGTGGCCAGCGCCGAGCCCGAGCTGCTGGAGACCCTGCGCCTCACGGCCCTGCGCCTGCTGCAGACCGAGCCCAACGCGCGCCTGGCCTGCCTGGCCGTCATGAAGACCGCGCGCCTCGGCATGGACGAGCTGCTCGAAGCCGACGGCAGCAGCAAGCACGTCAACCTGCTCGTGCAGCTCAAGCACTGGGCACGGCCCATCGCCCAGGCGATGAAGCTGCCGCCCGAGGTGCAGGCGAGCCGCATCACCTTCCACGTGCTCGAAGCGCCCGACCCCGCCGGCGCCATCGTCGACTACGCACGCAAGAACCAGGTCGACCACATCGTGATGGGCGCGCGCAGCAGCGGCGGCCTGCGCCGCTACCTGGGCAGCGTGTCGACCGAGGTCACCTCGCAGTCCGACTGCAGCGTGACGGTCGTGCGAGCGCCGGCGCGCAGCAAGTAGGCAAGCCATGCTGCTGACGCGCCGCCCCATCGCTCCGCTGGCGCCGCACGTCGAGATGCTGTGGGCAAGCGAGCGCGGCGCCCTGCCCCATGCGCGCGAGTTCAACCTGCCCACTGGCCGGGTCGACATCGTGATCCCGCTGCTCGACGGCCAGCGCCTCAGCCGCTTCGCCGGCAGCAGCGACCTGCACGGCGAGCACTTCGACGGCGGCGTGGTGCACGGTGCGCAAGACCGGGCCTGCCAGCGCGACACGCAAGGCGCGTCGTGCGTGGTCGGCGTGCACTTCAAGCCGGGTGGCGCCGCGGCCTTCTTCGGCGCCGCACTGCCGAGCCTGCGCAACCAGACCGTGCCGCTCGAAGCGCTGTGGGGCCCGAGCGCCACCGCACTGCGCCTTGAGTTGCAGGAGGCCGAGGGCCTGCACGCCCGGCTGCTGCGGCTCGAGGCCTACCTCATGGCGCGGCTCGCGCTCGCCGCACCGGCCGACCGGCTCGTCGCCCACGCGCTGACCACGATGGCACGGGACCCCGCCGCTGTTCACGTCGAATCGCTGCAGCGCGCGAGCGGCCTCGGCCCCACGCGCTTCATCGCCCGCTTCGAGCGGCAGGTGGGCCTCACCCCCAAGCGCTACACCCGCGTGCTTCGCTTCCACGCGCTGCTGTCGCGCCTGGCCCAGGCGCCGGCCCACGACTGGGCGAGCACCGCGGCCGAAGCCGGCTACGCCGACCAGTCGCACCTCATCCACGAGTTCAAGCGCCTCGCCGGCATGACGCCCACCGCGTATTCGCCGCTGCAGCCCGACCAGCCGACCCACATGGCCGTACCCGCCGCGGGGCGGTGAAAAAACCTCCAATACACGCCGGACGTACCGGCCTAGCATGGGTCCGTCACTCCCAAGGAGCACCCATGAAGAACAGCATCCACGAGCTCTACGCCTACCTCTGCGTGCCGAGCGCGCAGAAGGCGATCGACTTCTACACCCGTGCCTTCGGTGCCGAAGAGCTGTACCGGCTGACCGAACCCTCGGGCCGTGTCGGTCACGCCGAGCTGCAGATGGGGCCGAGCGCGATCCTGATGGTGTCGGAGGAATATCCCGAATACGGCATCACCGCGCCGCCGCCCCAGGGCCTGTCGGGCATGGTCATCCACCTGCACGTGGACGACTGCGACGCCATGGGCGAGCAGGCGGTGGCCTGCGGCGCCACGATGGTGAGCCCGCCGGCCAACCAGTTCTATGGCGAGCGCTCGTGCAAGGTGCGCGACCCCTCCGGCCACACATGGCTGCTCGGACATTCGATCGAGAAGGTCACGCCGGAAGAGATGCAGCGCCGTTACACCGCGCTCATGCAGGGCGAGGGCTGAACGTCGCGGTGTCGCGCGGGCTTGTTGCCGCGCGCCGGTTTGGGAAGAATCGCGGCACCCACGAGGAGACTCCCATGCCCATCGCCCCCGGCCTGCAGCAGACCCTGCCCTCCGACGCCGAACACGCCACCCTGATCGGTCGCGTCTGGCAACCCGCCCCGGCCGAGGGTCCGACCCCGGTGCTGCTGCGCGGTCAACAACTGATCGACCTCAGCGCCATCGCGCCCACGGTGAGCGAATTGCTCGAACGCCCCGACCTGCTGGCCGCCGTGCGCAATGCGCCGGGCACGGTGATCGGCACGCTCGACGACGCGCTCGCGCAACGACATGGCCTGAAGCTGCTCGCCCCCTGCGACCTGCAGCCGATCAAGGCCGCGGGGGTCACCTTCGCCGCCAGCATGCTGGAACGGGTGATCGAGGAGAAGGCGCGCGGCGACAGCCGCCAGGCGCAGGCCATCCGCCGCCAGGTGGTCGAGGTGGTCGGCGAAGACCTGTCGAAGGTGAAACCCGGCTCGGCGCAGGCGCAGCAGCTCAAGACGCTGCTCGAAGCCCAGGGCATGTGGTCGCAGTACCTGGAAGTGGGCATCGGCCCGTATGCCGAGATCTTCACCAAGGCACCGCCCTTGTCGGCGGTGGGCACGGGTGACGACGTCGGCCTGCACGCCGAGTCGAACTGGAACAACCCCGAACCGGAAGTGGTGCTGGCCGTCACGAGCCAGGGCCGCATCGTGGGTGCCGCGCTCGGCAACGACGTGAACCTGCGCGACTTCGAAGGTCGCAGCGCCCTGCTGCTGGGCAAGGCCAAGGACAACAACGCCTCCTGCGCCATCGGGCCCTTCATCCGCCTCTTCGACGAACGATTCGGCCTGGACGACGTGCGCCAGGCGGTCGTCAGGCTGGAGGTGCAGGGCGCGGACGACGGCTTCTCGCTGCAGGGCAGCAGCTCGATGGCGAAGATCAGCCGCGACCCGGAGGACCTGGTGGCCCAGGCCATCGGCCCGCATCACCAGTACCCCGATGGCGTGATGCTCTTCTGCGGGACCATGTTCGCCCCGGTGCAGGACCGCGGCCCCGAGGGCGCCGGCTTCACCCATCACCTCGGCGACGTGGTGCGCATCCACAGCGAGCGCCTGGGCAGCCTCGTCAACACGGTGAACCGGAGCGATCGCGCCAGCCCGTGGACCTTCGGCCTGGCCGCGCTGATGCGCAATCTGGCGCGGCGCGGCCTGCTGCGCTGAGCGCTCAGGCGCGCAGCAGCGCAGCGGGGGAGCAGCATCACTCGCTGGTGCCGTCGGGGAACACGATGATGGTGCGCGCGGTGCGCGAGCCGTTCACCGACACCCGCGCTTCCTTGACCTTGCCGTTGAGCGTGGTCTCCACCTTGTACTGGCCCGGCGGCACCTTGGCCCACAGGTAGGGGCCTTCGGTCTTGGTCTCGAGCACCACGTCGCCGCTCTTCGCGTTGATTACGCGCACGTCGGCATCGGCGGTGAACGCGTTGCGGCTGCCATCACGCTCGTACACCTCGATGTTGAGCGGGAACTGGCTGCGCGCCGCGTTGAAGGCCGGCAGTTGTTCGAACGGAATGCCGCCCGAGACATAGCTCACCTCGCCGGAGGTCTGCACCTCCGGCAGCGGCACCGCTTCACCCGGCAGCACCGAGCGGGCCGCGGCGCCCGGGGGCAACGTGCTGGCGTCCTCCTGGGCGCGGAGCGGCTGGGCCGCGAGGGCTGCGGCCGCGATCACCGCGGGAATCAGCAGGCGAGGAATGGAATTGTTCATGGCGTCCTCTCAAGGTGGTTAAGAAGGTACGCCTTTGTCGCTCAATTCCGCCCTGCTGTTTCACCGCCGGCGCAAATCGCGGCCAAGTCCTACGGCCGCATCAGCCGAGGTTCACCGGGACGAAGATCCGTTCTCCGTCACGCTCGACCAGCAGCGCCACGCTCTTGGGCTTGCCGGCCATCACCCCCTTGATCTGCTCGACGGAGGTGACCGGCTTGCCGTTGATGGCGATGAGCACGTCGCCGCGCTCGATGCCCGCGCGCGCGGCGGCGCCGGTCACGTTCTCGATCAGCAGCGCCCCGTCGCTTTCGAGCTGGCGGCGCTCGTCGCGCGAGAGCGGCCGCAGGGCAAGGCCGAGCTGCCCGGCGCTCTCGCCCGGCGCGTCGTTCGAGGCCTGCTGGCGCGCTTCTTCCGCACTGCCGAGGGTGGCGTCGATGTCGATGGCGCCACGGTCGCGCCACACCTTGAGCTTGACCCGCTCGCCGGGGCTGGCCATGCCGATGAGGCTGCTGAGCGAGCCCGAGCGCTCCACCGGTTCGCCGTTCACCTCGGTGATCACGTCGCCGGGCTTCAGGCCCGCCTTGGCTGCGGCACTGTTGCGCGCCACGCTGGCCACCAGGGCACCGTCGGGCCGCTTCATGCCGAAGGATTCGGCGAGCGACTGGTTCACGTCCTGCACCGTCACGCCCAGGCGGCCGTGCTGCGCCTTGCCCGTGGCGACGATCTGGTCCTTCACCTTCAGGGCCACGTCGATCGGGATGGCGAACGACAGGCCCTGGTAGCCACCCGACTGCGAATAGATCTGCGCATTGATGCCCACCACCGAGCCGCTGCCGTCGAAGAGCGGGCCGCCCGAGTTGCCGGGGTTCACCGCCGCGTCGGTCTGGATGAAGGGCACCACCGAATCGCCCGGCAGCGAGCGGCCCTTGGCGCTGACGATGCCCTGCGTGGCGGTCTGCTCGAAGCCATAGGGCGCGCCGATGGCCAGCACGTAGTCGCCCACCTGCACCTGCTTGGGGTCGCCCAGCTGCACGGTGGGCAGGTTCTTCGCGTCCACCTTCAGCACGGCGATGTCGGTGGCCGGGTCGCTGCCCAGCACCTGGGCCGAGAACTCCCGGCGGTCGCTGAGCTTGACGGTGACCTGCTTGGCCTCGCGCACCACGTGGGCGTTGGTCAGGATCAGGCCGTCGGGGCTGATGATGAAGCCCGACCCCTGGCCGCGAAACGGCCGCTCGCCCGGTGGCATGCCACGCCCCTCGAAGCCCGGAAGGCCGCGGAAGAACTGGAAGAACGGATCGTTCTCCATGCCCGGCGGCATGCCCTGC
>DASWSY010000256.1:0-4337 GCA_036402415.1 Rhizobacter sp.
TGAAGGAGATCATGGCCACGTTCGCATCGGTGACCAGCGCCTCGCCGACATCGGCACCGCCCGGCAGCACCTGCAGCACGCCCGCGGGCAGCCCGGCCCGTTCGAACACCTGGGCGATGAGCAGGCCGCCGCTCACCGGCGTGCGCGGATCGGGCTTGATGACGACGGCGTTGCCGGCGGCCAAGGCCGGCGCCACCACGCGCAGCGTGAGGATGAGCGGGAAGTTGAACGGCGAGATCACGCCCACCACGCCATGCGGCACACGGCGCGCGATCGACCAGCGGCCCGGCGTGCTGGGCAGCACCTGGCCCTGCGCCTGCATCGGCATCGACGCGGCCAGGTGGCAGAAGGCCACGGCCTCGCGCACCTCGTGCTGGCCCTTGGGCACGATGCCGCCGGTCTCGCGAGCGATGTAGAGCGCGAGTTCGTCGAAGTGCTGCTGGAAGAGCGCCGCGGCGCGCTGGAAGACCGCCGCCCGCTCGCGCGGTGGCAGGGCGGCCCAGGCCGGCTGTACGGCGGCGGCCGCTGCCGTGCTCGGCGGCACGTCGGCGGTGACGGCACGGCCGGTGCGCGTGAGCACGTTGCCGGTGGCGGGCTCGATCACGTCGGCCGCGGTGGAAGCGGCGCGCCAGCCTTGGCTGTAGAGGTGCTCGCGCCAGAGGGCATGGTCGAGGAAGGGGGGCGTGGTCATGGGGATGAGGTCTCCGATGCGTTGGGGGCTGGTGAGGTGTTCGTGCCACCGTCATCGCAACGCATGTGCCGTAACCGCCAGGCGAGCCGGCCCGACGCCGTTTCACCGCGGCCGGCAGGCCTCGTCTTTCAGAGGGAGCCGCGCCTCAACCTCAGTGCTTTCCCTGAGGGCCACTTGCGCGGCGCACCAAAGGGTTTACGCGGAGGCTCGTGATTTCTCAATTGAAAACAGAATCCGCCTCGCGTCCTGCCGAAATTCATCAATTGAGAAACTGTCATGGCCAAACCGTCGCGCATCTCCCTGGCCGAAATGGCACGCCAGAGTGGCTCGATGCTGCGGCGCGGCGACAGCGCGCATTTCGACCAAGGCCTGCCGCCCACGCTGGCCGAGCTGACCGAGTCGCTGTTCTTCTCACCCGGCGACGGGCGCATCTGGATGAACGACCAGCGCATGCTGCTGTGGCACAGCTCGGCGATGGGCCACCTGCGCCGCGAGCTGATCGACACACTGGGCCTCGACCGCGCGCGCGGCCTGCTCACCCGCGCCGGCTACGTGGCCGGTGCGCGCGACGCGCAGCTCGTGCGCGAGCGCTGGCCCGAGGGCGATGCGGCCGCGGTGTTCATGGCCGGCACCCGGCTGCACTCGCTCGAAGGGGCGGTGAAGGTCACGCCGCTCAGCTTCGACTTCGACATCGACCGCGGCACCTACGAAGGCGAATTCCTCTGGGAGCATTCGAGCGAGGACGACGAGCACATCTCGGCCTACGGCCTGGGCACCGAGCCCGCATGCTGGTCGCAGATCGGCTATGCCACGGGCTACGTGACGAGCCTTTTCGGGCAATTGGTGGTGTTCCGCGAAGTGGAGTGCCGCTCGATGGGCGCGAGCGTGTGCCGCGTGGTCGGGCGCCACGCGGCGGCGTGGTCCGACGTCAGCGAAGACCTGCGCTACCTGCAGGCGCGCGACTTCCGCAGCCTGGCTGAGCCGAGCCCGGCCCCGGCCACCGTGGTGCCTGCCGTGATGCAGCCGGTCGCACCCGACGGTGGCGACCGGCACGAGATCGTCGGCGCCTCGTCGGCCTTCAACTCGGCCTGCCACCAGCTTGCGCGTGTGGCGCGCAGCCAGGCCACGGTGCTCTTCACCGGCGAATCGGGCGTGGGCAAGGAGGCCTTCGCACGGCGGCTGCACCGCATCAGCGCCCGTGCCGACAAGCCCTTTCTCGCCGTCAATTGCGCCGCCATTCCCGAGACGCTGATCGAGTCGGAGCTCTTCGGCGTGGAGCGTGGCGCCTACACCGGTGCAAGCAGCTCACGCCCAGGCCGCTTCGAGCGTGCCGACAGCGGCACCCTCTTCCTCGACGAGATCGGCACGCTGAGCCTCGTGAGCCAGGGCAAGCTGCTGCGCGCGCTGCAGGAGGCCGAGATCGAGCGGGTGGGCGGCACGCGCACGCTGCGGGTCGACGTGCGCGTGGTCGCCGCCACCAACGTGGACCTGCAGGCCGAGGTGCGCACCGGGCGCTTTCGCGAAGACCTCTTCTACCGGCTCAACGTGTTCCCGATCCACCTGCCGCCGCTGCGCGAACGGCGCGACGACATCCCGCTGCTGATGAACCACTTCCTGCGCCGCGAAGCGCTGCGGCACGGCCGCCAGCCCACCGGCTTCACGCCGCGCGCGGTGCGGGCGATGCTGCACTACGCCTTCCCCGGCAACATCCGCGAGCTGCAGAACCTCATCGAGCGCGGCCTCATCTCGGCCGAAGACGGCGCACCGATCGACGTGGCCCACATGTTCAGGCGCGAGCAGTTGTCGGAAGAGACGCTGCTGGCGATCGGCGCACAAGGCACGCTGAGCGCGCAGGCCCAGGCCGACCCCGGCCGGCTGCTGCAGACGCTGCGCCAGCAGCTCGGTG
This sequence comes from Rhizobacter sp., assembly GCA_036402415.1. Classification (GTDB taxonomy): domain Bacteria; phylum Pseudomonadota; class Gammaproteobacteria; order Burkholderiales; family Burkholderiaceae_C; genus Rhizobacter. Next base: position 2,598 of record DASWSY010000256.1, read on the forward strand.
AATCACAGCCGCTGTCACTGCCTGCGCTGGAGCAGCAGTTGCTGCAGGAGACCGTGGCCGCCGCCCGCGGCAACCTGGCCGCCGCCGCGCGCCAGCTCGGCATCACGCGCGCCCAGCTCGCCTACCGGCTGAAGCGCGCGGAAGCGTCGCCTGCCCGGCGCAAGACGCGCAAGTCGCCCGCCTAGGCGCTCAGTCGAAAACCGGCAGCACGTCGTCCTTGAGCGTGCTGCGCACCCGCTCGAAGTCGGGCATCACCGAACGCACCACGTCCCAGAAGCGCGCGCTGTGGTTCATCTCGCGCAGGTGCGCCAGCTCGTGCGCCACCACGTAGTCGATCTGCGGCATGGCGAAATGGATCAGGCGCCAGTTGAGGCGGATGGACCCGTCGGCACCCGCGCTGCCCCAGCGTGTCTGCGCCGACGACAGCGAGAGCCGCGTGTAGCGCACGCCGAGCTGCTGGGCGAAGTGCGTGAGGCGTTCCTCGAACACCCGCCGCGCCTGGCGCTGCAGCCAGCTCTGCACCACGTCGCGGATCTGCTCCGGCGTGGCGGTGTGCGGCAGGCCGACGTGCAGCGTGAGGCGTGGCACGCCGGGCAGGGCCTGCGCGTCGGTGTTGAGCACGGCACCGCCGCGCGTGAGGCCGGCACGCACGTCGAGCACCACGATGACGGTCTCGCCCAGGAAGGGAATGCCGGTGCCGTCGCGCCAGTCGACCTTGGCGGACTGCAGGCGCTGGGCACGTTCCTGCTGCTCGGCCAACTTGCGCAGGATCCAGTCGCCCTTCTCGCGCAGCGCCGATTCGATCTCGCCGATGCCCACCCACTTCGGCGCGGCCACGCTCAACCCCTCCATGCCGACGATGAAGCCGATGCTCTTGCGGCGCGCGCGGCGCAGCGCATAGGCGACGGTGTGCTCGCGCAGGCGGATCTCGCGCTGGGCGTTGGGGTGGCGGAAGACGGCGGGAGCCAGCACGTCGGCAAGGGGCACGGCAGGCGCTGCGGGAACGGGTGGGGGTGGGGGAGCTGCGGCGATGACAGGCGGGGCTGCCGGCGCGGGGGCCGGCGCCGGCGTCGGCTCATCGAACAGCGAAAGCTGAGCGGTCGATGGAGCCGGCGTGCCGCGAGTCATGAGTCGCGATTCTAGGTTTTGGCCGTGTCGCCACGGTACGCCTCGGGGTCGATCCGCCGCATCTCGGCCTCGATCCAGGTCTCGACCTCGCGCATCAACTCTTCGGGCTCGCGGCCCACCGAGGGGATGGGCTTGCCGATGGAGACGTCGACCACGCCGGGCCGCAGCAGGAAGGACTTGCGCGGCCAGCACTTGGCCGAGCTCACCGCGATCGGCACCACCGGCCGGCCGGTCGCGCACGCGAGGCGCGTGCCGCCGGCCTTGTAGGTGCCCTTCTGCCCACGCGGCGAGCGGGTGCCTTCGGGGAACATGATGACCCAGTGCCCTTCGTCCATCAGGCGCTTGCCTTGCGCGGCGACCTTGGTCCACGCCTCGTTGCGCTTGCTGCGGTCGATGTGGATCATGTCCATGCGCGCCATGGCCCAGCCGAAGAAGGGGATGTAGAGCAGCTCGCGCTTGAACACGTAGGCGAGTGGGTGCGCCATCACCGTCGGGTAGAAGAAGGTCTCCCAGGTCGACTGGTGCTTGGACAGCAGGATCACGCCGCTGTCGGGCAGGTGCTCCATGCCGCTCACACGCGGCTTCACGCCGCAGATGAGGCGGCACATCCAC
>DASWSY010000257.1:0-2999 GCA_036402415.1 Rhizobacter sp.
ACCTGCACGGCATGCCCTACGCCATCGCGCCCGAGGTGCAGAAGCGCGTGCCCTGGATCACCTGGCTGTCACCGGCCTGGCAGCGTCTGTCGGGTCTCGACGCGGGCTGCCTGGCAGGCCGCCGCGACGTGACGCTCAGCCACGACGACTATTTCCATTCCGTGCTGGGCCTGATGAACGTGCAGACCCGGGTGTACCGCCCCACGCAGGACGTCTACGCCCCCTGCCGCGCCGGCGACGCGGCCGCCGCGCGGGCCGCCGGCTGAAGGCTCTCGAGCAGCGCGAGGTAGTAGCCGAGCGGCGGTGTCGCCTGGCCGGGTGTCTTGGCGAGGTCGTCCCAGCGGCGAAGCTGCACCGCGTCCATCGCGAAGGGCGCGGCTTCGAACTGCGCCACTTCGTGCGGAGCCATCGGCCCGCCCTGCAACTGCAGCGAATGCACCGAGGCCGGTGACAGGCCGGCGAGGTAGCCGGGATCGGTCGCCACCAGGTAGCGCTTGGCCGCCACGTGCAGGCAGATCGGCGCCAGCACCGCGGGGCCGAAGCGGCCCTCGAGGTAGGGCAGCGCCACCACCTCGTGGCGGTCGTCCTCGCGGTCACCCTCGACCGGCGTGAGGAAGTGGCCGAGGTCGTGCAGCAGCGCCGCCGCCACCAGCGTGTCGTCGGCGTGCGCCCATTCGGCGAGCTGCGCGCATTGCAGCGCATGCTCGAGTGCGCTCACCGACTCGCGCCGGCTGCCGTCGTAGGCGGCGCTGCCGTGGCGCTCGAACAGGGCCGCGATCTCGTCGAGGCTCAGCGTGTGCGCGCCCATGCTCAGGTCGCGAGCTTGCGCAGCCGCGCCGAGGCCACGTCGATCAGCGACACCGCCACCACCAGCATGATCAGCACCGCCGCCGTCTGCGCGTACTGGAAGCCGCGGATCACGTCCCACAGCACCATGCCGATGCCGCCCGCGCCCACCATGCCCACCACCGAGGCCGAGCGCACGTTCGACTCGAATCGGTACAGCGCATACGAGATCCACAGCGGCATCACCTGCGGGATCACGCCGTAGACGATCTCGGCGAGCGGGTGGGCGCCGGTCGCGCGGATGCCTTCCACCGGCTGCGGGTCGATGGCCTCCACCGCCTCGGAGAAGAGCTTGGCCAGCACGCCGGTGGTGTGCACCCACAGCGCCAGCACGCCGGCAAACGGCCCGAGGCCGACCGCCACCACGAAGAGCAGCGCGAAGAGCATCTCGTTGATCGCGCGGCAGCCGTCGAGCATGCGCCGCACCGGCTGGTGGATCCACCACGGCGTGATGTTGGCCGAGGCGAGCAGCGCAAGCGGCACCGAGCAGGCGATGGCCAGCGCCGTGCCCCACACCGCGATCTGCAGCGTGACCAGCAGCTCGGCGACGTAGTGGCGCCACTCGCTGAAGTCGGGCGGGAAGAAGCCGCGCGCGTACTCGCCCATGTTGCTGCCGTCGCGCAGCAGGTCGAGCGGGCGCATGTCGGCGCCCTTCCAGCTTGCGGCCAGCACGGCGAGCAGCGCGCCCCAGACCAGCAGGGTGCTCAGCGAAGTGCGTGGTGCGGTGATGCGCTCGCTGGAAGGCGCCAGGCTCAGGGACGACATGGTGGCGGCGCCTTGCTTACTTGGCGCTCGCCACCTGGCGCGACAGGTCGGCCAGGCGCTGGTCGATGTCCTTGAGCTTGTTGGCCTTGTCGTCCGCGGAGAGGGCGGCGTCGGCCTCGACCTTGCTGCGCTCGCGCGCCAGCTCGAGCTGGCGCATCGGCGTGAGCTGGTGGTTGCTGGAGGCCACGAAGGCCGACCAGGTGAGCGTCTTCAGCACGCCCTTCTCGCGCGCATCCTTGCCATAGGCGAGGAAGAAGTCGCGCAGCTTCTTCTTGGTGTCGGCGTCGAGGTCGCGGCGCCATACCAGGGGGTCGCTCGGGATCAGCGGCGAGCGCCAGATCTCGCGCAGCTCGGCGGCCTTCTCGGGCATCTTGATCTTCATGCGCTCGATGCCGTCGCTGGCGACCGTGGCCACGTCGAGCTGCTTGTTGACGACCGAGAGGATGTTGCTCTCGTGGTTGGCCCGCATGGCGCGCTTGAACTCCTTGGCCGGGTCGACCTTGTGGTGGCCCCAGAGGTAATAGCCGGGAACGAGGTTGCCGCTGGTCGAGTTGATGTCGCCCATGCCGACGGTCAGGTTGGCGCGGTTCTTCAGCACGTCGTCCACGGTCTTGAGGGCGCTGTCCCTGTGCGCGATCAGCACGCCGTAGTAGCCCTCGGTGCCGTCCTGCTGGATGACCTTGGCAAACACCTCGCCGTTGGCGCGGTCCACGGCTTCCATGCCTGACTTGTTGCCCATCCAGGCCACGTGGACCTTGTTGAAGCGCATGCCTTCGACGACGCCGCCGTAGTCGGGCGCGAAGAATGCGGTGACCTTCAGGCCGGTCTGCTTCTGCAGGTCGTCGAGAAGCGGCTGCCACGCGGTCTTGAGGTTGGCCGAGGACTCGGTGGCGATGATGCCCATCTGCAGCTCGCGTGGCTGTGCATGGGCATGCTGGTTCAGCCACAGCGAGGCGGCGGTGGCAAGGACGAGAAGGGTGGCTCTGCGGTTCATGGCAAGGGGCTCCGGGGTTCAGGCGGCCAGCAGGTCGGCCGGCACGGGGGTGAGGGGGGTGGCCGCGTCGTGGGGGCGCGGCATGAGTTCATCGGTCTGCGTGCCGTAGAGGTCGCGCAGGCGCTGGGGGGTGAGGTCGCGCGTGGGGCCGTCGTGCACCACCTCGCCGGCGCGCAGCGCCACGGTGCGGGGGCAATAGGCGAAGGCGTAGTCGATCTGGTGCAGCGAGACGATCACCGTCACGCCGAGCTCGCGGTTGACCTCGGCGAGCAGCTCCATCACGCGGCGGCTCGACTCGGGGTCGAGCGAGGCGATGGGCTCGTCGGCGAGGATGATCTGCGCGCCCTGCACCAGCGCCCGCGAGATGGCGGCACGCTGCTGCTGGCCGCCCGAG
>DASWSY010000258.1:0-3342 GCA_036402415.1 Rhizobacter sp.
GCCTTCCTTGCCTTCTTCGAGCGGCACCACGTAGCCCGGCAGCTTGATGGCCTGGCCGTCGAGGGACGCCACCGTCGGGGCCTCGTCCCAGACCTTGCGGATGTCGTTCATGCGCTTCTGGGCCTCCGGACTGCCGTCGGCGACGTAGCCCTTGCCGAGTTCGCGCAGGTCCTTGGAAGGGTCCCAGTCCTTGGGCATGAGGTCTTCCCACTTGATCTCGCGCGCCTGGGCGCGCGACGCGGCGGCGCTCGGCGCCGGTTGCGCCATCGCGGCGGCCGTGGCGAAGGTGCAGGCGGCCAGCAGGCAGGTCGCGAGCGTGGTGCTGAGTCGGGTCTTCATCGTGGTCTCCATCGTGTCGGTCACACCCTGGGCGAGAGCCCGTCGACGAGCGACAGGCGGTAGGCCCTGATGCCGGGGATGAGGCTGGCGAGCCAACCGCAACCCAGCACGGCCGCGAGCAGCAGCCATTCGTCGGCATTCGGCGGCTGCAGTTGCAGCGCAATGCCCCATTGCGATTGCGCCCAGTCGCGCAGGGCGGCCACCGCGGCGAAGCACGCCACCGCGCCGAGCAGCACGCCCGAGACGGTGACGAGCGCGCCTTCGAGCGCCAGCAGCAGCAGCACCTGGCGCGGGCCGGCGCCCACGGCGCGCAGGATGGCGAGCTCGCGCCGTCGTTCGTTCAGCCCGGCGAGGATCACCGCCACCAGGCCCGCCAGGCTCACGAGCCCGACGAGCGCGCTCACCGCGAGCAGGCCGCGCTCGCCGGCGCCGACCACCTCCCACAGCTCGTCGAGCGCCACGCCCGGCAGCACGGCCAGCAGCGGCTCGGCCTCGAACTCGGCGATCGAGCGCTGCACCGAGAAGACGGCCGCACGGGTCTTCAGCCCGACGAGCACCGCCGTCACGTTCTTCGGCGTGAGGTCCTGTCGTGCCGCCTCCTCGGCCGACACGGCCATGCCGGGCAGCGGCGTGCCGGCGATCCAGTCGAGGTGGATGGCTTCCATCGACTCCAGGCTGATGTGCACCGACCGGTCGACCGGCGTGCCGGTCGCCTGCAGCACGCCAACCACGGTGAAGGGCTTGTCGGCGTGGTCGTTGGCCGCGAGCGCGCCGTCGCCGTGGCTGAGCACGATGCGTTCGCCCAGCCGGTAGCCCAGGCGCCGCGCCACCTCGGCACCGACCACCGCTTCGAACACGGTGCCGAAGGCGCGGCCTTGCGCGAAGCGCAGGTTCTGGCGGTCGCCGTGCTGGAAGCGTTCGAAGTAGGCCGTGCTCGTGCCCACCACCGCGAAGCCGCGGTGCGAGTCGCCCAGCGAGATCGGCACGGTCCAGGCCACCGCGCGGTGCTGGCCGATGGCCTGCACGCTGCTCCAGCGGATGTTGTTGGTCGCGCTGCCGATGCGGAACACCGAGTACAGCAGGAGCTGGACCGGGCCGGTGCGTGCGCCGACGATGAGGTCGGTGCCCGACACCGACTGCGAGAAGTTCTCGCGCACGTCGGAGCGGATGCGCTCGATGCCCAGCAGCAGGAAGGTCGACAGCGCGATCGACAGCACCACCAGCGAGAGCACGAAGCGTCGGTTCCAGGCGCTGCGCGCGGCGAGCACGAAGAGTGCGTTCATGGGCAGGGCTCTATTTCGAAGAGGTCGGGCGCTGCGGCTCGATCGAAGCGTGCTGCAGACGGTAGCCGCTCACCGCCACGGCCGAGTCGTGCCGCTCGACACGCAGCGTGCCGCGCACCCACACCGTGTCCATCGCGGCGAGCGTGCGCGACGCGCCGCTCAGCACCACGTGCACGACCTGGTTCGAGGGCGGCGGCGGCGTGTGCAGGCAGGCGCCGAAGTAGGGCACCAGCAGGAACTCCGTCGTGTCGTCCTGCCGGCCCCCCAAGGGCACGACGTAGCCCGGCAGGCGCACCCGGCGGCCGTCGAGCGCGGGATCGGCCGGCGCGGCGTCGAGCACGTCGCGGATCTTGGCGAGCGAGGCACGCGCCCGCGGGTCGTCATCGGCCAGGCTGCGGTGCTGCTCCTGCAGCGGCCGGATCTGCGCCGAGGCGTTCCAGCCCGCCGGCACCAGCTCGGCCCATTGCATCGCCTGGAAGCCATCGCCGGCGGCATCGGCGGGCGGCGTGGCGTCGTGCCGGCGGAAGTCTCGCTTGGCCTCACCGACGGGTACCAGGATCGCCGCCGCCAGCACGATGGCGCCGGTGACGAGGAGCGCGAGCACCGGGACCCACCGGCCCGTCCTGGGCGGCACATCGCCGCGCAGATGCGGGAACTGCTGCTCCAGCGATCCAGTGGCGCGGGCGGGATGCTTCATGCCGTCGGTTCCATCGCCGCCGCAGCGCGGTTGATCGCGGGCAGCGAGACGCGCTCGTCGAAGTGCGCGGCCAGGCGTTCGTCATGGCTCACGAAGACCAGCGTGCTGCCCGTGGCGCGGCATTGGGCGAGCAGCAGGTCCATGAAGCCGTCGCGCAGGGCCGCGTCGAGCGCCGAGGTGGGCTCGTCGGCAATCAGGAGCTCGGGGCTGCCGATCAGCGCGCGCGCCGCGGCCACCCGCTGCTGCTGGCCGACCGACAGCAGCGAGGCCGCACGCGTCCACAACGGCTGGCCGATTCCGACCTGGTCGAGCAGGCGTCGCGCGGCCAGGTCGGCCGTGCCTGCCGCGGCCGCCGCGCGAGCGCGGCGCTCCGCGGAAAAGCGGCATGGCAGCAGCACGTTGTCGAGCACGTTGAGGTAGGGCAACAGGTTGAACTGCTGGAACACGTAGCCCACATGGTGGGCGCGGAAGGCATCGCGCCTCGCGCTCGACAACGCCGCCCACTCGGTGCCGAGCAAGCTGACCTGGCCTCGTTGCGGCAGCAGCACGCCGGCCAGCAGCCCAAGCAGCGTGCTCTTGCCGCAGCCGCTCGGCCCGTGCAGGAACACGCTGCGCCCGGCCTCGATGCGCAGCGCGTCGATGGCCACCGTGTCGGCGGTGGCGCCGGGCCAGCGGAAGCGCAGGTCCTGGAGTTCGATCATGGCGGGCGCCCTCAGCGCACGAGCGTCAGGCGGCTCGCCGCAGGCTTCAGCGTTCGCTTGAACTGGCCGGCGGGTGCGGCCACCTGCACGTCGAGGCGGTGCAGGCGCTTGAACTCGAAGAGGCCCACGTCGACGTGGCGTGCCTGGGTCGCGTCGGCGCAGGTGAACTCGTAGAGGCCGTCGATGTCGGCGTGATCGCCCTTTTCGGCAGCCGGCGCAGGGGTGCCGAGCTTGAGCGCGGCGGAGCTGAGTTCCACCTTGGCCGACTTGCACTGGGCCGCCGGGTCGATCTTGAAGATCGCCTCGGCGGCCTGGAGCCGGG
>DASWSY010000259.1:0-6994 GCA_036402415.1 Rhizobacter sp.
CCCATCCCCCCGGCACGCATAGGTCACGGAACAGCCCAGCACCGCCGCCAGTTGCTTGACGGTCGCCTGATCGTCCCACGTCAGGGGAATCTGATGGCCATGAAACGGCGAGCTCGCACACAGGAAGATCGTCTTCCCGTCCTTGCCCACGCGATAGAGCGCATAGCCATGCGTGCCATACGGCGCCCACTCAGGGCGGTACACGGTGCCGTACTGGCACTGCAGCTGCTCGCGAAACTGCTCCGGGCCGCGCGAGAGCGCAGCACCGGCAGCCATCCGGGTCAGGGACTGATAGGCATCGGTCTCGCCCTCGGACTGATGATCCAGCTCGCCCGCAGCGCGCATTAGGCGCATCCGGGCTTTCATACGTTGTGACATGGCATTTACTTCCTCAATGAGTGCTTAAATCGAAGCCTAAAACACTCGTTGAGTGCTGTCAACACTTGCCGACGGTAGAGCTCGTTCAAACGGATCCGGCCTCGCGGGCCACGACGCAGGTAAACGGCGCCCGCGCCCCAAAATGAAGGGCACCAAAGAAAAAGCGCCGCGAAATGCTCGCAGCGCCTTGTCTTTTGCGGAATCGAGGTGGCGTACCCGGTCGGCTACACATCCTCGTGCTTGAGGACGTAGCAGATGAACATCGACACCACTGTCGGCATCTTGCGGAATTCCTTCGACTCGTCGTCGGGAATGAGCCAGTTGTCGAGCGTGCGCTTGGACAAGCCAAAGCGATCAGCGAACTGCTGTCGGGTCGGCAGATCCAGCCGCTCCATGGCGTAGCGGATCAGGTCTCGCTGCGGGAGCTTGGAAGGGTCCTTGACTTTCTTGGCCACGGATCGTCTCTTGCGTATGAGAATGTCGTGAGGGAGTCAGCCACCAAAAGCTGCCACTCCGGGAATGCAATTCACCCCCGAAATGAGGGCACTCGCTGAGTATTCTATACCAAGCGCGGCGCGCCGAGCCGTTTGGCAGGAATCCAACACAACCAACTCAACTCACTCCGCTGGTTCGTCATCAAACTATCCCGGCAACGATGCGACCCAAACGACGCGGATCCGCGCTCACCATATCCCTCACTGCACTGAGACTTTCGACACCCAACAACACAGAGATCTCCTTCAGATTCGCGCCGCCGCGATGAAGCCTCACCGCGAAGGTCCTGCGAGCCGCCGACGCGTTTCCTTGGTCGATACCAGCAAGCGTATGCAGGAAACGGAAGATCTCAGTTAGTGACTCGCATGAGCTGCTTATAGCGCCGCGTGTTGTCGGCCGATTGGTGAATCGGAAAGGTGTTCCTCGTGCAGTCAAGAACAATGGGGTCGTCGGCTCTAAGCCACGATAGCGACGCGACCGAGGCCTTGTGCCAAACGAGTATTGACGCCGCTGATCGAGATAGGCATCCAGCGCTTCGACTGCTCGCTCATTTGACCAAAAGAGAGGGCGTCTCTTCCGGTTGTAGGCAATGTCCGAAGTCACTTCAGAGTCCACCCGTACGAAGCCGTCTGGGTCTAGATAGTCTTGCACCCGCAGTTTCGCAATTTCGTTCGGCATCAAGCCCGTCGAGTAGGCAACGCACAGCAAGGCGACATCGCGCTTGCCCGTAACCGGGCGGAGCAAAGCGCGTTCGCACATAGCCTTGAACTCTCCCGCTTCTACCACAGGTGACTTCCCCATACTCCGCTCCTTATCGCTTGGGCGAGGCTGCACCAGCGAGCTGATTCATTCTGTACGTACCCGCACACTGTGATGCCGCGACGCCAACGCAACATGCCCTCCCAAAGGTCACACAGGTGCGAGTACGCATCCGGCATGGGTCGGTGCCACCGATCCGGTATAGCGCGTACAGGTCGGCATGGGGATCTTCTCGTTCGGGGAGCCGCGCGGCGAAAAAATAAGCGATTAGCGAGTTGGGCGACTTTCTGGTGATCGGACTGGGTGCCGTGCATATCCGCCTGTACGACGACGAAGACCTAGTGCGAGGTGGCCATCACGCAGGACAGCAACCTGCCCGTGCCTATCCTGTCCTGACGGGAGAACGAGGCGCCTTAGCCCAGACGGCCCGCGAGCGCTTGCACGCCCGTGCTCAGGCACTCGGCGATCATCGCCAGCGTCACCGGCAGCTGGTCATAGGCGGGACCGAAATCAGGCGTGATGGACCCATCGGCTTCGTAGATCAGCTCGTGTTCCAGCGCGCTCAGCGTGCTGTGCGCCGCGCCCCGTGACAGGCCCCGGTACATGGTTTCGTAGAGCGCGAGGAGCCGGGCGGCCTGTGCCGCCTCATAGACCGAAAACGGACGCGGCTTCTCGCCGTGCCCCGCCAGCATCGCCTCCAGCTGCGCGCGGTCCTCGGCCGAGACGTGCTGCATGATGGTGGGGATCGCCAGCATGCCCTTGACCTGCTTGGCCCGCTCGACCGCGTCGTGTTCGACCAGTCGCACCCACAGCTCGGGGTCGTTCACGAGGGCCACCGCGTGAAACAGGCTTTCAACCGCGCCGCGCAGCTGCGTCTGGGCGTCGGCCATCATGCCGCGCTCGGCGAGCATGATGCCGGCCTGACAGGCCCGCACGCACTTGACCCAGTAGCCCGTGGCCCAGAGCCCGGCGATGCCCATGCCCTCGGTGCGCAGCCCCGCGATCAGCGCCACCGCGCGTTCGGAGGCCTGCTCGCAGTGGCGGAAGTCGTGGGCGAATTCCGCGCGGGCGCGCTGCTGCTGTTCAGCCAAGTCTGCGGAGAGAAAGCCCCGGATATGGAGGTCGTTCACGTCGTCTTGCCGGTGTGGAAGGGATGGCCATGCTACCAGCGTGCGTCGGCGCCCCCGGAAAGATCGGCGGTTACCAGATGCGCGGCGTCACGTTGACGGTGCCGCGACCCAGTATCCCGTCGAGATTCTGGTCGAGCAACCGGCCGTCCGATTGATACAGCAGCCCCCACGCCTGTGGCGCAAGCGCCCGATACAAGGCCGCGTCATCGGTCACGAAGAGCACCCGCGTTTGGCGCTGTTGCCCGGTCGGGTCGCGCCAATCCCGACGCTCTTCCTCGACCACACTCACCGCTTCCTTGACGTGTGTGAGATGCTGGGCGACCTCGCCCAACGCACACCCGCGTGGATAGACATTGCCGAACAGGCACACCTCCGGCTCCGCGCTGTCGACCTCCAGTGCGCACTCCGGGCGCGTCAGCGGCTTGCGGCTGCCGCGATAGATCCATGCAAACCGCACGCCGCGCCAATACCACCCTCGGCCGACCAGCGCAAAATCGCAGATTTCCAGTACTTCTGCCCGTTTGCGAGGCTCGCCACGTGAATCTGTGACACTCTGCAGCGCGCAGCCCAGTGTAAATACAGCGGGAGGCAGCGGCTCCGGTGAGGCGTATCGCACCTCGGGGACTTTCCGCCACACCCGGCGCTCCTTTACCTCGGTGATGGGGACCTCCGCGATGATCTGCTCGACGGCAGCCTCTAGGTCGTCGTGCCGCGCAGCCATCGCCGCATTGAGACTGTCGACCTCGAACAGCACGCGCGACGCCAATTGGGGCAGGTCGCGCTGCACAGCGTACAACAGGCGTTCATGCGCGGGGTCAGTCAGCCGCTTGGTGACGGGTAGCAGCTGTTTGGTCGTGCCTGCGCGTGGCATAGGACTCTCCCGGTGGCATTGGCGAAGTGGCGACACCTTCTCATGCTAGGCGATTCCGCACGGGCTTGTGACGCTTGCCTGCCGCTTGCCGCTTACGACACTTTCCCCATCCGCCGCCTTACCGGCCCAGCAGCCGCTGGAGCGCCTGCCGACTGGCTTCGTCCAGCGACGCCCCCAACAGCGCTCGTCCCTGCCGCAGACTCGCCATGGGCGACGGGTTGGGCGGTGTGCCCCGAGGCTGTTGCCCGGTGTCTCCACGCCGCGCACGCAGCTCCCGTGCCCCGCGTCTGGTCAGGACCGGCGCCGCACCCGCCTCCCCTGCAATCAGCCCCGCGCCACGCAGCTGCCGCATCAGCGCCGGCACGTCCAACCCGAGCGTGCATGCGGCATGCGCCAACGCGTCGGCCTCGGCGAGCGCCATGGCGATCCGGATGGGCAGGGCCGGCACACAGGCATCCAAGACTTCCACCAGCGCTTGTCCGCGCGTGCTGGGCTCGGCGTAGGCCGCGATGCGTCCTAACTCCCGTTCCAGCGCACGCGCCAAGTCGGGATCGGCGGCGAGCGGGGCCGCCCGGCGCCGTTGCCAATCCAGATGCGCCAGAAACTGGTCCAGCTGCCGCGCCCGACGCTCGCCGGACACGGTGGGCGCGCGTTCGCGCAGAAACTGCCGCTCCGCTGTCCAGAGTTGCCGGCAGCGCGCGATCAGCGCAGCAGTGTCCGTTTCCCCTGACGGCGTGACCGCCCCCGCGCTGAGCCGTCGCCGCGCATCAAGGCGCATCGCCATGGCCACACTCGCCTGTGCGAGTCCTTCGTTGCGACTCGGCAGCGCGTCCGACCATGCCTGCAGGTGCGTCCGCGTCGCCCGCTCCATGACGCTGACCCGACACCGGTAAGTCCCGTTCGCCGCCTTGGGCGCCCAACCGAATCGGGGGGCAGCGTAGCCGAGCGCACGACATTGCTCGACCAGCGCCGCCTGCTCGGGTAACAGGCCCGGCGCTGGCGGCGTCGCCCGCACAGGCGCCACGACCGGCTCTGGCTCCAGCGGCGGCAGCGCACAGAGTTCGCGCAAGAGCGCCATGCTCGCCGCGTCCTTGGCGGCGACCTCATCCGGGCCTTCGCCGCTCGCCCGGTAGACCGCTTGATACCGGCTTGCCACCGTCGTGGCCACGCGTCGCTGGGGATCCGCGACGCAAGGGGCGACCGTGCATTCCAGCCGCTCAAGGCGCCCGAGCGTTTTCATCTCCTGCAGGCACGCATGGGGGCCACCCCGGATTGCCGGCAGATAGCGCGCGGCCGCTTGCCGGATGACATCGGCCGTCGCCACCGACAGACCGTAGGCCAACCGCTTCGCCACCGTGGGCCGCCCCGCTATCAGGTCGTCGGCGATGCTCTGCCGGTAATGTTGCCGCAGGGGCGCAACGGGCACCAGACGGCCGAGTACGGCCTGCCCGGCGGCCATTTGCTCGTGGACCCTTGCCATGGCGACCAGCGGCTGCGCTTCCTCGTCGCGCAGCACCATGGCCAACGTCCCGACGCCGTCGCTCTGCCCGCGCGCCTGACGCTTCATGTTACGGGCGATCCACGGGCGTGGGGTGCCCGCCAGCGTCGAGACCAGTTGTCGCTGGTTCAGCAGGTCGACATAGCGCTCCCATGGGCAGACGAAGGTGCCGACGTTACGGCGGTTGCGTGCCCAGTGAAAGCGATCTTCCGCTGCATAGTAGACCGGCTGTCCGATCAGGGTCACCCATCGGCCGACCTGCTCCGATGCGCCCGTGTCGGCCAGCCATGCGGCCGCCCATGGCAAGTGGGCGGCCGGATCGCCCTGCAAGCTGGCGACCTGCGCTTCGCGCAGGAACGGCGCGTGGCGGGCCGCCATCCACTCACTGATCGCCGCGTTGACGAGCAGATCCAGCTCCTGCGTGACCACCGCCAGCCGCAGCGCACGCGGATCGGACCATGTGTGCACCCACCCTGCCCCGTCGGCGTAACGACGGCGCGCTTCGTTCAGCATGGCCAGCTCGCCGCGCGCCGCGCGCCCCGCCACCAGCTGGCGGCAGAGCTGCCAGAGCGCCGCGAAGCGATCGGTCGCACCAGCCGACTCGCTGAGCGCTACGGGTTCTACTGCGTCGACGGCGGCGAACACGGTGTGCAGGCGGGCGCCGACCCGGCCCCCTTGCGCATCCAGCGTCAAGCGGCAAACGAGCGCCGGGCGCGCGACGCCGACGCGGAAATGCCCCAGCCCCGCCGCCACGCACGCGGGCACCTTGGCAAGGCCAATCGGACCCGCTGCCACGCGCCGGATTCCCTCGACGCGCGCCCAGAGCGGATGGCCATCGGGCAATTCGGCGGCGGCATTGGGCATGACCACGTCCAGCGCGAGTCCCTGCGCGCCGGGCGTGAGGCGGTACCCGCGCAAGACCGGTCGCGTCGGGTCAACGCAAAAGGCAATAAATGGCCCGTCGGACGGCGCGCGTTGCAGCGACTGGTCATCGACCACAGGCGAGTGCGTCATGGCCTCCTCGCATCTGGAACGTTGCTCACAGGAACCAACGACGGTTCCCGCACCAGCTCATCGCCCAAGGGCAGTGCGGCCATTTCGTGGCCGCAGTCGAATTCCTCGTGGAACAACGCCCCGCGCTTGAAGGGGGACCCATAGGGCGGGGCAATCGGACGCAGTTCGCTGTCGCGGTAGGCGAAAGCAGCCCCACGGATTCGTTCGTGCAGGAACAGCGCGTGCAGTCGCGCGTCGGCATCGGCACCGGTGAGCGCAAACCATGATGGCTGCAAGCCGGCGAGAGCCCCGCGCGCCTGCAGAAAACGCACATAATCGCGGCCGCGTAGTGCGCAGATGATCGGCTCCTGCCATTGCGCTTGGCGTTGGGTCAGGCGCCGCGACGACAGGGCAAACCACTGCGCCGGCGCGTTCTCGGCCGCTTGCATCATGTCGCGCACCGTCATGCCCCGGAAGTCTTGTGGCGCGTTGCCGGTGTGCCATTCAAACAGCCACGGCTCTTGGTCGGCCAAGAAGCGCATGGCTTGGCGGCGTTCCGGCGCGGCAAAGCACTCAGGAAAGCTGAGTACGACCAGCAGGCCATGCTCCCAGCTCAGGAAGGCCGCCTGCTCGCCGCGCAGGTAAGCTGGCATCTGGCGCATGCGCGCGACGCTCAGATAGTAAAACGGGTTCTTGGTCTGCCATGCAACCTCGATGATGCCTTCGGCGATGCGTCGCGGCTCCCCGCCGTCCTCGAACTCTTCGCCGTCGGGGTCTTGCTCATACGACGCCAGCACTTGCTCGACTTCGGCATAGAGGCTCACAAACTGGCGGAGCTCGGGCCGGGTGCTCGCAGTGGGACGCCAATAC
>DASWSY010000260.1:0-4867 GCA_036402415.1 Rhizobacter sp.
GGCCGGCACGGACCACGAAGCTCTTGATGCCGCGCCGCGGGGGAGATGAAGGAGAAGAGGTGTCGTCGCTCATGGGGGCACGCATTGTGCCTCGTGCCCCCTCAAGCGACGACCGCGTGCAGGCTCAGAGGCCGCCTTCCCACAGCTTCAGGTCGGGGGCGTAGTTGCCTGCACCGTAGGCCGAGCAGAACGCCGCGTTGTTGCCGCGGTAGGTCGGGTCGAGCGCCACCACCGCCGGGCGGATGGCCTGCCAGAAGCGGCCGGGCTCCTCGCCCGACTGGCCGCCGGAGTCCTTCACCACGATCACCATGTCGAGGCCACGGTGCACGATGATGTACTGGCCGCCGAGGCCGGCCGCGAAGAACACGCCCACGTCGTACTGCTGCGCCGGGCAGCCCGTCGTGCGGCCGCAGTTGGGCGCGCCCGAGACCGGGCCGTGCGGGTAGCTGCGGTACTGCGGCTTGGGTGCGCAGCTGTCGGCTTCGTTGAGCCAGGTCAGGTAGCCGTAGCGGGTGTTGGCGTCCTCGAACGAGGTGTGCGCGAGGTTGTAGAGGTAGTTCACGTCGACCAGGCGCTGGCCGCTCCACACGCCGCCGTTGTTCATCAGCAGGCCGAGGCGGGCCATGTCGCGGATGGTGGTCTGCCAGCTCGTCGCGAAGTTCTTGCTCGACGACGAGGTGCCCCAGGTGGAGTTCTCGAAGCCGAGCGGCTGCGCGAGATGGCGCGTCCAGAAGGCGCCGATGTTGCTGCCCAGGCGCGTGGTGTCCTGTGCGACGACCGTGTTCACCACGTCGCTCAGGCGGTTGATCGCATCGCTGCCGACGGTGTCGTACACGAACTCGCGGTTCGGGTAGCTGAGGCTCGACGAGGCATCGCTCACCATGCCCAGCACGTGGGCGGTGGTGGAGTCGCGGTGGAAGGTGAAGCTGTCGAGCCAGTGGTCGATGCGCTGGAACTCGCCCAGCGGTCCGCGCTTGCGGGTGGTGGTGGGCGTGAGGTTGCGCGTCTGGTGGATGAGGGCGCCGATGGTCAGCGCGCCCATGGTCTTGGTGGTGGAGTAGACCTGGCTCGCCGAGTCGCGCCCGCTCGGGTAGTACTCGTGGCAGAGCTTGCCGTAGCGCACGATGGCGTACGAGAGGCCCAGCGTGCGGTTGGCCTGCTGCAGCGCGCTCGGGTCGAGCTTGCATTCGTTGGCCACGTTGGAGGGCGAGACCAACGTCCAGGGGCCGGTGCCGGGGTCGGTGAGGGCGCCAGTGGGCGGCGGCGTGCCGGTGCGTGTGCCTTCGAGGCGGGCGTTGGTGACGGTGTAGGACTCGGTCGCGCTGTTGGCATTGACGCGGAAGCGGATGTAGAGCGTGGCCTGACCGGCGGCGGTGGTGGGCAGCGCGAAGGTGGCAGGGCCCGAGGCGCTCGCGCTGGACTCGAGCACGGTGTACGTGCTGCCGTTGGTCGAGAACTCGACGATGCCGGCCTCACCGGTGTCCAGCCCGGTGGAACTGCGGCTGAACTGCAGTGTGAGGTTGCTGAAGCCCACGGTGCTGATGGCCGAGGACCGGATTGCGCCGTCGGCGCTGAAGAGCGACGCCGTCATGCGCGCACCGTAGCTGCCGGTGCTGACGCTGCCGGTGGAGCTGAAGGGGCCGAGGCCGGCGCTGAAGTTCTGGTCGAGCAGCACGTCGGCGTGGGCAGTGCCGGCGGCCAGCGCCAGGGCGAGGGCCCCCAGGCGCAGGGAAAAGCGGGAATCGGGCACGGAAGTCTCCTGGAAGTCTTTTGGTGGGCCGCAAATATGAACCGTCGTGCAAAAACAGCGGATATCGATTTCCCGGGGCCGCGTTCTCCTCCGAAAAACGCTTGCTCGGCCCTGCGGACCCGGCTGGCACTGCGGGCTTGTATCGAGCTGCCATGGCGTTCGGGCGGACGCTTTCCCCGAGCGTGTTGCCGGACTTTTTGCTGCGCTGCAAAATCGCCGGCCATGGTTCTGCGACATTGGGTGCTGCTGGCGTTCGTGGCGTCTGCGCTGTATGCGCATCTGCGGGGCCGCGAGCGTTTCGAGCTCAAGCGGGCACTCGATTTCACGGTGCTCCTGGCCCCCATCAACGCCCTGATGTATCTCTTCTCGAGGGTGCGGGCCTCGGCCTACCTGGACCTGCGCGACTTCCCCGAACTGGCGCCGCTCGCGGCCCACTGGCAGACCATCCGCGACGAGGCCCTGCGCCTGCAGGAGCACGGTCACATCCGCGCGGCCACCGGCTACAACGACATCGGCTTCAATTCGTTCTTCCGCACCGGCTGGAAGCGCTTCTACCTGAGCTGGTACGGCAAGGAGATGCCCTCGGCGCAGGCGCAATGCCCGCAGACCCTGGCGCTCCTCAGGGGGATTCCGGGCATCAAGGCGGCGATGTTCGCCTCGCTGCCGCCGGGTGCACGGCTCACGCGCCACCGCGACCCGTACGCCGGCTCGCTGCGCTACCACCTCGGCCTGGTCACCCCCAACGACCCGGGCTGCTACCTCCAGGTCGACGGCGAGCGCTACCACTGGCGCGACGGCGAGGCGGTGATGTTCGACGAGACCTACATCCACCACGCCGAGAACACCACCGGGCAGCAGCGCGTGGTGCTGTTCTGCGACGTCGAGCGGCCATTGCACACCGCACCCATGCGCTGGCTCAACCGCTTCTTCGCCACGCACGTGATGGCCGCGGCGTCGAGCCAGAACGTCGAGACGGAGGCCGGCACGGTGGGCGGCATCAACCGCGTGTTCCGCCACCTCTATGCGCTGCGCCTGAAGGCCAAGGCGCTGAAGGCATCACACCGCGCGGCGTACTACGCGGGCAAGTGGGCGTTGATCGTGGGCCTGCTGTGGCTGCTCTTCTGGTGAGCCTGCATTGCCGTCGACGAGCGCTGCGGTGGGCCGCACGGGGTGGGTGCCCCGACCCGTCCCCGCTGCGGTCGCGGTTCCGCAGGTGATCGGGCGTGCGTTCTCCCGTGCCACGCTAGAATCCGCGCCACATTGCGGGTGTAGTTCAATGGTAGAACGGCAGCTTCCCAAGCTTCATACGAGGGTTCGATTCCCTTCACCCGCTCCACATTCCTTCTGGCAGGGCCGCGTTTGCGGCCCTTCTCGTTGGAGCGCCAGGGGAGACCGGGCATGACAGACAAGCTGCTTCGCGTCCTGTGGGTGGATCCGCCCGAGACGCCGCTTTTCGCCCTGCCGGACGCCGGCGCGTGGGGCCCGTTCGCTGCCGCGTCTGTTCACGATCTCGCCGCCCCGGCGTCCCGCGATGCGGTGGCCGGCGTCGATGCGGTGCTGCTGTGCCTGCCGTCGGGCCCGCAGGCGGCGCCCATTCCCTGGGCCGCCCTGTCCACCGTGTGTGCGGATGCCGCGGTGCTGGTCCTGGCGGACACGATGGATGTCGCCACCCAGCAGCGCCTGCTCAACACCGGCGTCGAAGACGTCGTGCTGCAACCCGACGCTGCCTCGCTGCCCCAGCGGGTGCGCCTGTCGGTGCAGCGCAAGCAGGTGGAGCTGGAGGCGCGCAAGGCCTACGCCACCGACCTCGGCACCGGGCTGCCCAACCGGCAGCAGTTGATCGAGCACATGAGCCAATTGCTCGCTCTGCGCGAGCGCGAACCCAAGCCGGTGAGCGTGCTCGCCTTCCGCATCGAGGGTCTGCAGGGCGTGGAAAGCGGCCATGGGGTGGAATCTGCCAACGTCGTGCGGCGCAAGATCGCGGTGCGGCTGCGCGCGGGCGTGCGCGCGAGCGACGTGGTGGCCTCGCTCGGCGGCGACGTGTTCGCCGTCCTGCTGCCGTCGACCGAATCGGCGACCGATGCCGAGTACGTGGTGCAGAAGCTGCTGCGCTCGTTGCGCGACCCGTTCAAGATCGCCGGCACCGAGGTGCCCATCACCGCGCACGTGGGCGTGGCGCAGTACCCCGACGACGGCAGGCAGCCCGAGCCGCTGCTGCGGCACGCGTCGACCGGGGCGCTCCTCGGCGCCTACGGCATGCAGGACTCGGCCAACGATTGATCAGCGGTTGATGTCGCCAAGGCACAGGTACTTGATCTCGACGTAGTCGTCGATGCCGTGGTGCGAACCTTCGCGCCCGATGCCCGATTGCTTCACCCCGCCGAACGGCACCTCCGCCGTCGAGATCAGGCCGGTGTTGATGCCCACCATGCCGTATTCCAGCGCTTCGCCCACGCGGAAGATGCGTCCCACGTCGCGGCTGTAGAAGTAGCTCGCGAGGCCGAACTCGGTGTTGTTGGCTGCGGCAATCGCCTCGTCCTCGGTCTTGAAGCGGAACACCGGCGCCACCGGGCCGAAGGTTTCCTCGCGGGCGCAGAGCATGTCGCTGGTCGCGTTCGCGATCACGGTCGGCTCGTAGAAGCGCCCGCCAAATGCCTTGCCGCCGGTGAGCACGCGGCCGCCCTTGGCCTGGGCATCGGCCACATGCTTCTCGACCTTGGCGACGGCCGCGTCGTCGATCAGCGGGCCCTGCGTCACGCCGGGCTCGAAGCCGTTGCCGACCTTGATCGACTTCGCCTTCTCGGTGAGCTTGGCGACGAAGGCGTCGTACACGCTGTCCTGCACGTAGAGCCGGTTGGCGCACACGCAGGTCTGGCCGGCGTTGCGGTACTTGCTCGCGAGCGCGCCTTCGGCGGCGCTGTCGAGGTCGGCATCGTCGAACACGATGAAGGGCGCGTTGCCGCCGAGTTCGAGCGAGAGCTTCTTGATCGTCGGCGCACATTGCGCGGCGAGGATGCGGCCCACCTCAGTGGAGCCGGTGAACGACAGATGGCGCACGAGGTCGCTCGCGCAGAGCTCCTTGCCGACCTCGATGGAATTGGCGCCGTCGGCCGTGAT
>DASWSY010000261.1:0-1871 GCA_036402415.1 Rhizobacter sp.
CCCGCACCACCGACGAACGCATCTGGATCACGTTGCCCGGCGACCTGACCTTCCAGCCCAACCGCTCGGCACTGAAGCCGGCAGCGACCGCGGTGCTCGACCAGATCGTGCTGTCGCTGCGCGGCCTGCCCACGGCGGACCTGCGCATCGTCGGCCACACCGACTCGAAAGGCTCGGTGGCCGCCAACGACGCCCTCTCGCTCGACCGTGCCGCGAGCACGCGCGACTGGCTCGTGGCGCGCGGCATGTCGCCGGTGCGCATCGCGGTGGCCGGGCGTGGCGCGCGCGACCCGCTCGCGAGCAACGACGACGAGGCTGGCCGCGCCACCAACCGGCGGGTGGAAATCCTGGTCGGCGAGAAGCCACGCGCCAGCACGGCCACGGCCAGGTAGGCCCGGAAGCGAGCGCAGGCTGCGCCTCAAGTTCGGGGCGGGCGGGTCGAAATCCCCAACAGGGTGCCCCGGTTCGGGCCGCCTGCTTTTCGAACGCCCTCATGCCTGTCATCCAGTTGCCGCCCGAGATCCTGCGCACCGGCCACCCTGCGCCGGTGTCGGTGCGCGACGCCACCGGCCACCTGTTGCTGGCCAAGGGCGTGATGGTCGCGACCGAAGAGCAGCGCCAGCGACTCGTGTCGCGCGCCCTCTACGTCGACGAACTCGAAGGCGACCTCCTCAAGCGGGCGCTGGCCGGCAAGCTCGATTCCATGCTGCGGCAGAACGCCAAGCTCGGCCAGATGGCCAATGCGCGGCCCGACGAGGTGGTGATGGCCGCCGGCGCGGCCACACCCGCGCAGGTGGACCCGCTCACCGCCTGGGCCAACCTGCAGATGCGCGGCCGCGCGCTGCTGCAGGTGCCGGCGCCAGCCGATTTCGGCACGCGCCTCGACAAGTTACAGGCCGAAGTGCTGGCGCTCGTCGACGCCGACGCCGACCTCGCACTGCTCGTGCTCGTGCAGGCCACCTGCAGCGACGCGCACCACTACAGCGTGACGCACGGCCTGCTGGTGGCTGTGCTGTGCGAGATGGCGTCGCGCCAGCTCCCGTCCTTCACGCCGGCCATGCGCCACTCGCTGCGTTGCGCGGCGCTGACCATGAACATCGCGATGACCGCGCTGCAGGACCAGCTGGCCCTGCAGGAAGAGCCGCCCGCGCCGCAGCAGCGCGCGCTGATCGACAGCCACGCCGAGCGGGCGGTGGCCTGCCTGCGCGAGGCCGGCGTGACCGACCCACTCTGGCTGGACGCGGTGGCCCACCACCACGACACCGCCGCCGGCCCGCTGTCGGGCCAGAGCGCCGGCCTGCAGCTCGCCCGGCTGCTGCAGCGGGCCGACATCTTCTCGGCGCGCCTGAGCATGCGCCGCGCGCGCCCCGCGCTGGCCGCCTCGGCCGCCATCAAGGCCGCGTATCTCGACGAACACCAGCAGGCCGACGAAGCCGGCAAGGCCATCATCCAGGCCACCGGCATCTACCCGCCGGGCAGCTTCGTGCGCCTGTCGAGCGGCGAGCTTGCGGTGGTGCTGCGCCATGGCGCGCATGCCAAGGCGCCGAAGGTGGCGAGCATCGTCAGCAAGAGCGGCACGCCGCTCGTGGAGCCGACCGTGCGCGACACGCGACTGCGGCCGCACGACGTGACGGGTGGCGTCGCGCCTCAGGAGGTGCGCGTGCGGCTCAACATGGAGAAGCTGCTCGCGCTCGCCTGACGGACAGGCTCAGGCGGCGACCAGCCCGCTGAACAGCGGGTCGTGCTTCGCCCGCGGCCGATAGGCCGACACGCGCTGAGCGATCTCGGCGATGTGCGCCGGCGTCGTGCCGCAGCAGCCGCCCGCGATGTTGAGGAAGCCCGACTTCGCGAACTCTTCCAGCAGCCCGCCG
>DASWSY010000262.1:0-3452 GCA_036402415.1 Rhizobacter sp.
ATCCCCTGGAAGCGATGAAAGCCTACCAGCTAGGAGTTAAGGCTGGAAACGCACAGTCGGCCAGCAGATTGGAAGACGGTTTCACGATTACCAACCCTCAAGTTGGGTTCTATCTTGGCCAAGTGCAGGCCGACCCAGAACGGGCTCGACGGTACGAGGTCATTGGTTCGTTCCTCTCAAAATACGAATACCGCGACCCCAAGGTACCCGAGGTTGACGAAATCGTTCCACTGCCGCCGACCAAGCTCCCGGCCTGGGACGGCAAGTTCCAATGGCTCGAAGCACACAAAGCCAACGTGCCACCTGCTTTGCCAAGTGAAGAGCGAATCGCAGCAATGGCACGAGCAAAGGGCCTGGACATCAAGACTGGAAGACCTTTGTCCCAAGGAAAGTGACGGAGTCGCCAGAACGACTTTCGCTAGATTCCGCTTCGACTTGTGTGGGGTAGCCAAGCTGACCGTCAGTCGGCGCAGGGGATGACAACCAACGAAACAAACTTCGTCCCCATTTGAATTCGTCATGAATCGAAGAGCTCCCACGATGCGACTTTCCAGTCCATCGCTTGAGGAGACCCCATGACCCCCGCCCACATCGGCCACGTCCGCCACAGCTTCACCCTCGTCGAGCCCATCGCCCAGCAAGCGGCCGCGCTCTTCTACGACAACCTCTTCACCGCCGACCCGAGCCTGCGTCGCCTCTTCCAGGGCAACATGGCACAGCAAGGTGCGCGGCTGATGAACATGATCGCCACGGCGGTCGATCTGCTGGACGAGCCTGATGCGCTCGTGCCCGCGCTGCAAAAGCTGGGCGCGCGGCACGTCAACTACGGCGTGCGTGACGAGCACTACGCAACCGTCGGTACGGCCTTGCTGAATACGCTCAAGCAAGGCCTCGGCGAGGCCTACACCGACGACGTGCACGCCGCCTGGGTGGCGCTGTATGGCGTGGTCAGCTCGACCATGATGGACGCCGCCCGGGCCTCCACGGAAGCGCAGGCCGCCTGAGCGGAACGGGGGCCGCCTACTCCACCAGCCGGGCGACGGCGGCGAGCAGGTCGCCCTTGGAGAACGGCTTGTCGAGCCCCGCACACCGCGCGTTGCGCAGGAACTCCCGCGCCCCGGGCGACAAGGTGTCGCCGGTCACGAACAACATGCGACGCGACAGTTGCGGGTGGTGCTGGTCGACCTCGCGCCAGAGCGTCGCGCCGTCCATGTCGGGCATGCGCAGGTCGGACACGATCGCGTCGAAGCGCGCAGTCTCCAGCAGCGCCAGCGCCACCGCGCCCGACTCGGCCGTGGCCACCTCGTAGCCGGCCGCCTCGAGGATGTCGCGCATCAGCTCGGTGATCTCGGATTCGTCGTCGACCACCAGCACGCGGGTCTGCAAGGCCGCGTCGGTGGCCTGCAGCGGCGCGGGCGCCGACTCCAGCACCGGCTCGCCGCTGATGGGCAGGTTCAGGCGAAAGCTCGCGCCGCCCTGGTGCGAGGTCGGCTCCAGCGTGAGGTCGCCGCCATGGTCGCGCGCGAGCGAGCGCGACATCGCAAGGCCCAGGCCGGTGCCGATGCCTTCGGGCTTGGTGGTGAAGAAGGGCTCGAAGAGCTTGCTGCGCAACTCTGCCGGCACGCCCGGCCCGTTGTCGGACACGCGCAGCCACACGCGCGGCTCGCGGTTCTCGCGCCGGGCTTCGACGCCGGTCTCGATCAACACCCGCCGCTCGCCGTCGCACGACGCCAGCGCCTGCTGCGCATTCACGAGCAGATTGAGCACGATCTGGCCGACCTGGTCGCCGTCGGCCTTCACGCTCGGCAACTCGTCGGCGAGCTGCAGCCGCATCTCCACGCCGTGGCTGCGGTAGCTGTAGTTGAGCATCTCGGCCGCCGCACGCGTGAGGTCGTTGAGCGACACGTTCTCGCGCGTGGCGGGCTTGCTGCGCGCCATGTTGAGGAATGTGCGCACGATGCGGCCGCAGCGCTCGGCGGCCTCGCGGATGCGCTGCACGTCGGCCAGCAAGGCGGGGTCGTCGCACTTCTCCTCGAGCAGGCTCGCACGGCCCATCACGATGGCGAGCGGGTTGTTGAGCTCGTGCGCCACGCCGGCGAGCAGGCTGCCCATCGCGCTCAGCTTCTCGCTCTGGCGCAGCGCATCGCGCTGGCGCTCGATCTGCTGGGCCGAGCTGTGCCGCTCGGTCACGTCGACGAGCGACGCGGTGTAGTAGCCGGTGCCGTCGACGTTGGTGCGCCACAGCACCATCTCGATCGGGAACTCGCTTCCATCGGCGCGCAGCGCATGCATCTCCATGCGCTTGCCGAGCACGCGCGGTGCGCCGCCGGACTCCATGCGGCGAATGCCGGCCTCGTGTGCCTCGCGGTAGCGCTCGGGCATGATCACGTCGCTCACCGAACGGCCCATCACGTCGGCCCGATGCCGGCCGAACATGGCCTCGGCCGCCGGGTTGAACTCGACGATGCGGCCTTCGCCGTCGGTGGAGATGAGCGCCGCCAGCGCATGGTCGACGATGGCCGCCTTGAGCGCCTCGCTCGCCTGCAACTGGCCCATCTGCTCGGCGAGCTCTTCCTCGCGCAGCTTGAGGTCGGTGTGGTCGCGTCCGAAGACGACGATGGCCTGCACCTCCTTGCCGTCGGGGGCGAAGGGAACCATGGTCTCCTGCAGGAAGCGGCGGCCGCGTGCGGGGTATTCCACCCAGCCCTGCCATCGCAAGGACTCGCCGCTGAAGAGGCGCTCGGCCCACGGCAGGTAGCCCGCATACGAGGCCTCGCCCATCACGGTGGACAGGTGCTGGCCGAAGACCTGTTCGGCGGGGCGACCGAAGAAGGCCAGCGCCTCGCGGTTGGCGTAGATGAAGCAGTGGTCACGCCCGACCACCGCCACGCGGGCGGTGATGTTGTCGAGCAGGGCGCCCATCAGCTCGGGCGCGAGCGGGGGCAGCGATTCGCGTTCCAGCCCCCAGTGGGACTGTCCGGTCCACGCAAACTCCCGCTCGAGTTTTTTCACGTGGCAGGTACGAACACGTAGCCCACGTTGCGCACGGTCTTCAGCACTTCCGGCTTGTCGGGGTTGGTTTCGATCTTGCGCCGCAGGCGCATCACGCGCAGGTCGATGGAGCGGTCGAACACGTCCCAGCCGCGGTTGTGGGCCTGTTCCATGATCTGGTCGCGGTTGAGCGGGCGGTTGGGGTTGCGGGCGAAGAGCGCGAGCAGGTCGAACTCGGCGGCGCTGATGTCGATCTCCTGGCCGTCGGCGCCGAAGAGGCGGCGCTCGTCGAGGTCGAGCTGGCAGGCACCGAAGCGCACACGCCGGCTGGCCGGCTGTTCGGCTGCCGCCCCGGCAGCGGCCGCCAGCACGCCTTGCGAGAGCTTGAGCCGCCGCAGCACCGCGCGGCAGCGTGCGAGCAGCTCGCGCATTTCGAAAGGCTTGGGCATGTAGTCGTCGGC
>DASWSY010000263.1:0-5271 GCA_036402415.1 Rhizobacter sp.
GCCGCGTCGACGTGGTGGAGCCCACCGGCACCGACACCATGGTGTTCTTCGACTGGGCCGGCGTGCGCATGGTGGCGCGCACCCACCCCAACACGCCGGTGCTCCCGGGCGACACCGTGCGCATGGCAGTCGACACCGCGCGGGCGAGCGTGTTCGACCCCGTTACCGGCGAGAGGATCTGAGCCATGGCAGACACCGAGAGCCTTCTGCTTGTCACCGGCGCGGCCGGCAAGGTCGGCCAGGCCTTCATCGCACGCCTGCTGGCCGATCCGGCGTTCGCCCACTTTCGCGTGCGGGCGCTGTGCCACAAGCGCACGCTGCCGCCGAAGCCGCGGCTGGAGGTGGTGAAGGGCGCGATGCAGGAGCGCGCCGACGTGAACCGCGCGATGGAGGGCGTGACCCACGTGCTGCACCTGGCCACCTCGAAGGAGACG
Source organism: Rhizobacter sp. (assembly GCA_036402415.1). GTDB lineage: Bacteria > Pseudomonadota > Gammaproteobacteria > Burkholderiales > Burkholderiaceae_C > Rhizobacter. Next base: position 435 of record DASWSY010000263.1, read on the forward strand.
CCCGACGAGGTGATGGACGTGGCGGTGAAGGGCATGTTCTGGCTGCTGGAGGCAGCGCGCACAAGCGCGAGCCTGAAGCAGTTCGTGCTGGTGGGCGGCGACGCGGCCATCGGCCACTTCTTCTACCCGCGCCCTGCGCCGGTCACCGAGGAGGTGGCGCACAGCGCCTACCCCGGGTGTTATGCGCTCTCGAAGGTGCTGGAGGAGGTGATGCTGGCGCAATACCAGATCCAGTACGGCCTCAACGGCTGCTGCCTGCGCGCGCCTTGGATCATGGAGAAGGACGACTTCAAGGCCCAGCTCTCCTTCGGCGACGACGTGTTCGGCGGGCCGCGCTGGTGCGAACTCGTGGGCGAGGCCGATGCCGCGCGGTATCGGGAGACCGGTGCGGTGCCGGTGATGCTTGATGCCGAAGGCCGGCCGGTGAAGCGCAACTTCGTGCATGTAGACGACCTGGCGTCGGCCCTGCTGCTCGCACTCGACAACCCGCGCATGCACCAGCAACTGGTGCACGTGTGCATGGACGAGCCGGTCGACTACGGCGAACTCGGCGACTACCTCGCGCGCACGCGCGGCCTGCCGCTCGTGCCCATCCGCACGCCCTATCACTCGACCTGGCTCGACAACCGCAAGGCGCGGCTGCTGCTGGGCTGGCGGCCAAGAGTCGACCTGGCGCGCATGGTCGAGGCGGCCTGGTCCTTCGAGCGTTCACCCGACGACCCGCGCGTGGTGTGGTACCCCGGATGAGGTGTTCATCCCCAAGACGACAAAAGGAGACTGGAAATGGAAACGTTGAACCCGAATCGCCGCGCCGTGCTGGCGATGGCGGCCACCCTGGCCCTGGGCGCGCACGGCGTGACGCTCGCGGCCGGCAAGAAGCTCGTGATCGGCTTCTCGCAGACCGGCGCCGAGAGCGAATGGCGCACGGCCAACACCGAGTCGATCAAGCAGGCGGCCAAGGATGCCGGCGTGGAGCTCAAGTTCTCGGACGCCCAGCAGAAGCAGGAGAACCAGATCAAGGCGCTGCGCAGCTTCATTGCGCAGAAGGTCGACGTGATCATCCTCGCCCCGCTGGTCACCACCGGCTGGGACACGGTGCTGATGGAGGCCAAGCGCGCCAAGATCCCCGTGATCCTGGAGAGCCGCAATGTCGAGGTGAAGGACCCGTCGACCTGGACCACCTTCGTCGGCTCCGACTTCGTGGAGGAAGGCCGCCGTGCGGGGCGCTGGCTGCTCGAGCACACCAAGTCGACGCAGGGTGACGTCAACATCGTCGAGCTACAGGGCACGGTGGGCTCCGACCCGGCGAACGACCGCAAGAAGGGCTTCGAGGAGGTGATCAAGGGCAACCCGCGCTACAAGATCATCCGTTCGCAGACCGGCGACTTCACCCGTGCCAAGGGCAAGGAGGTGATGGAGGCCTTCCTGAAGGCCGAAGGGCGCAAGATCAACGTGCTCTACGCGCACAACGACGACATGGCGATCGGCGCCATCCAGGCGATCGAGGAAGCGGGGCTCAAGCCCGCGAAGGACATCCTCGTGATCGGCGTCGACGCGGTGAAGGGTGCCTTCGAGGCCATGATCGCCGGCAAGATGAACGTGAGCGTGGAATGCATCCCGCTGCTCGGTCCGCAGCTCATGGAAGCGGCCAAGAAGGCAGCGGCCGGCGAGCCGCTGCCGCGCTGGATCAAGACGATCGAGGGGGTGTTCCCCGCCGAGGTGGCGGCCAAGGAATTCCCGAACCGCAAGTACTGAGCAATCCGCGTAGGGAAGAGGTGTGCGGCATTGCGGGCTGGCGCCGCGCTTGGCGGATCAGCCCGCTTTTTTGCGCCGCAGTGCGTGCACCACGCGCCAGCCGAGCAGCAGCGCGATGACGATGGCGTAGACGCCGACCTCCGCAAGGTCGTTCTTCGAGGCCCGCATCCAGAAGAAGTGCAGCAGGCCCAGCAGCACGACGGCGTAGACGAGCCTGTGCAGCATCTGCCAGCGCTTCGCGCCGAGCGCCTTGATCGCGCGGTTGAACGAGGTGACCGCGAGCGGCAGCATCAGGAGCAGCGCGAGAAAACCGACGAGCGCGAAGGGGCGCTTGGGGATGTCGCGCACGATCGCGTCGACGTCGAAGCCCATGTCGAGCCAGGCGTACGACAGGAAATGCAGCACGGCATAGAAAAAGGCGAAGAGGCCCAGCATGCGGCGAAAGCGCGCGAGGGCCGGCTGGTGCGCCATCACGCGCAGCGGCGTGATGGCGAGCGTCACGCACAGGAAGCGCAGCGTCCAGTCGCCGGTGCCGCGGATCAGCGCTTCGGCCGGGTTGGGGCCGAGCGTGTTGGCGAAGGCACCGTAGAGCAGCCAGGCGAAGGGCAGCGCGCAGACGACGAACAGCAGCGGCTTGGCTGCGGGGTGCAGCCAGGGTGAACGCACGGCCGGCATGCGTCAGTAGTTCTTGACGAGGTCCAGCCCCGCGTAGAGCTGCCCGACCTGCGGCTCGTAGCCGTTGAACATCAGCGTGGGCCGCTTCTTGGCGAACACACCGTCTTCGCCGATGCGCCGCTCGGTGGCCTGGCTCCAGCGCGGGTGGTCGACCTTGGGGTTCACGTTGGAATAGAAGCCGTACTCGCGCGCGGCGGCCAGGTTCCACGAGGTCAGCGGCTGCTTCTCGGTGAAGCGGATCTTGACGATCGACTTGCCGCTCTTGAAGCCGTACTTCCAGGGAATGGCGATGCGCAGCGGCGCGCCGTTCTGGTTGGGCAGCACCTCGCCGTAGAGGCCGAAGGCCATCAGCGTGAGCGGGTGCATGGCCTCGTCGAGGCGCAGCGCTTCGACGTAGGGCCAGTCGAGCACCTTGGAGCCGAGGTAGGGCATCTGCTTGTCGTCGGCGAGGGTGGTGAACTCGACGTACTTGGCGTTGCCGGTGGGCTCGACGCGCTTGATGAGCTCCGACATCGAATAGCCCACCCACGGGATCACCATCGACCAGCCCTCGACGCAGCGCAGCCGGTAGATGCGCTCTTCCATCGGGGCGAGCTTGAGCAGCTCGTCGAGGTCGTAGACCTTGGGCTTCTTCACCTCGCCTTCGACGGCGACCGTCCACGGGCGGGTCTTGAGCTTGCCGGCGTTCTGCACCGGGTCGCCCTTGCCGGTCCCGAACTCGTAGAAGTTGTTGTAGGTCGTGACGTCGTTGTAGGGCGTGAGCTTTTCCATCGTCACCGCGCCGGCCACGCTGCTGCGCACGGCGGGCAGGGCGGCGAGCTTGCCGGGGCGCGCCGTCTGCGCGCGGGCGTCGCGCGCGGCCCAGGCGGCAAGCGCCATGCCGCCTCCGCCCGCGGCGATCAGCTTGAGCAGCTCGCGGCGGCGCTCGTAGACCTCGCGGGGGGTGATCTCGGAGGCGACCTTGTGGTCGAAGCCTCGGTCGGGGCGGTAGTGCATGTCAGCTCCTGGTGCGATGACGCTTGGTCGCTCTTGGAGCCGCCCAGCTTACAGGCGGTTCACACCGGCTGCAGGCCGAGGGTGGTCAGCTCAGGTCGCTGAAGTTGGTGTCGTCGATGACGGTGCCGAACTGCGTGTCGGAAAACAGGCGCAGCGAGTTGCGCGACACCCGCTCGCGGAAGCTCTTGCGGGCGAAGAGCTTGGCCTGGGCTTCGCCCGGCAGGTCGGTGATGTTGATGATGTTCTTGACGATGAGCGTGTCGATCACGTCTTCGATCACCCGCACGAAATCGGCATCGAGCCGGCCGAACTCGCTGTTGGTCTGCGTGTTGTGGCCCACGAAGGCCATCAGCTCGCTGTGGCCTTCGGGCAGGAACTCCATGCCGCCATGGTCGCGGCGATGCAGGCTTTCGATGGCACCGTCGGGGCCGCGGCGAATGTAGGGCATGGCGCAGGCAGGAGTGTCGGTGTGCACACTATAGGCACAGGTGCTGCGCCGCGGCAATCGGCATCGCAAAACAAAAAGGCCGGTCCCCAGGACCGGCCTCGTCTTGCGGGGGCCGTGTTCAGCGCATGCCGGCGATGTAGTCGGCCACGGCCTTCAGTTCCTTGTCGTTCATCTTGGCCACCACGCCCGTCATGATCGGGCTGTTTTTCCGGCCGCCGTCGCGGAATGCCTTGAGCTGCAGCTCGGTGTAGTCGGCGTGCTGGCCGCGCAGGCGCGGATACTGCGACGGCAGTCCGCTGCCGGTGGGACCATGGCAGCCCGAACAGGCCGGCACGTTGCGCTCGGCGATGCCGCCGCGGTAGATCTTCTCGCCCAGGGCGACGGTGTCCTTGCTCTTGGCGAAGCCGGGCTTGGGCTGCACGCCGGCGTAGACGGCGGCCACATTGCGCATGTCGGCCTCCGTGAGCGGCGCGGCCATGCCTTGCATGACGGGGTTCTGGCGCTTGCCTTCCTTGAATTCGATGAGCTGCTTGACGATGTATTCCGGGTGCTGGCCGGTCAGGATGGGGTTGGCCGGGGCACCGCGCGAGCCGTCAGCGGTGTGGCAGGCGCCACAAACCTTGGTGGAGAGCTCCTGTCCCTTGGCGGGATCGGGCTTGGCGGGAGCGGCCGGGGTGGCAGCCATCGCAGGCGCGAAGAAGGCACCCGCAGCGCAAGCAATCAGCAAGGAGGACAAGGTGGCGAAGGGCTTCATGGGCTCGGTCTTTTGATGCAAAACCCAGAGATTTTACAATGCCGTGCTTTGGGCCCCTCATGACCGATCAAAACAATTCCACCCCTTCGGTCGCCACGCTCGAGGACGCCGAGAAGACCGCCCTGGCCTGGGCCCACACCGCCCGGTTCCTGACCACCGCCAGCGAGCTGCACCAGTTGCCGGCCACCGAACTGCCGGAAATCGCCTTC
>DASWSY010000264.1:0-7002 GCA_036402415.1 Rhizobacter sp.
TCTCGGTCGAGCATAATCAACCTCAAATTCTTTAATTGAATTCATTATTGCACCGGCTTTGCGGGAAGTGATCCCGCGGGTTTCCCCAGCCCTGCCGTGCTGCCGCGGTGCCTGTTCGTGCGTTTCCGCACTTCTTCCCCTTGTTCTCTCGCTCATGAAGGCTTCTCAGTTTTTCATTTCCACCTTGAAGGAAGCGCCGGCAGACGCCGAGGTCACCAGCCACAAACTGATGATGCGGGCCGGCTTGATCAAACGCCTGGGCGCGGGCATCTACAACTACATGCCGATGGGTTTGCGGGTGATCCGCAAGGTCGAAAACATCATCCGCGAGGAGATGAACCGCGCCGGGGCCGTCGAGTTGTTGATGCCGGTGGTTCAGCCGGCCGAGCTGTGGGAGGAAACCGGCCGCTTCCAGAAGATGGGCCCGGAGCTGCTGCGCGTGAAGGACCGGCATGACCGCGACTTCATCATCCAGCCGACCTCGGAGGAGGTCATCACCGACATCGCTCGCCAGGAACTGCGCAGCTATCGCATGCTGCCAAAGAATTTCTATCACATACAGACCAAGTTCCGCGACGAGCGCCGGCCGCGTTTCGGCGTGATGCGCGGCCGCGAGTTCACGATGAAGGACGCCTATTCCTTCGATCGCGACGTGGCTGCGGCCGGCAAGAGCTACGACGCGATGTACGCGGCTTACGTGCGCATCTTCGAGCGCATGGGTCTGGTGTTCCGCGCCGTGGCGGCCGACACCGGCGCGATCGGGGGTGACCGCTCGCACGAATTCCAGGTGATCGCCGACACCGGCGAAGATGCCATCGCCTATTGCCCCGATTCCGACTACGCGGCCAACGTCGAACTGGCGGAAGCCTTGCCGCTGATCGCGGTGCGTGCTGCCGCCACGCAGCCCCTGACCAAGACGCCCACGCCCGGCAAGAGTACCTGCGAGGACGTGGCCGCGCTGCTCAAGCTGCCACTCGCGTCGACGGTGAAGTCGCTGGTGCTCGCGACCGATCAGAAGAACGACGACGGCGAGACGGTGAAGACCACCATCTGGCTGCTGCTGGTGCGCGGCGACCACAGCCTGAACGAAGTGAAGGCGGGCAAGGTCGACGGTCTGAAGGACGGCTATCGTTTCGCGACCGTCGCCGAGATCGAGGACCACTTTGGCTGCAAGCCGGGCTACCTCGGCCCGATCGGATTGAAGAAGCCGGTGTGCATCGTGGCCGACCGCACGGTGGCCGCCATGAGCGATTTCGTGTGCGGTGCCAACGCGGCAGACTTCCACTTCACGGGTGCGAATTGGGGGCGCGACCTGCCCGAGCCCGACGTGGTGGCCGACATCCGCAACGTCGTCGAGGGCGACCCGTCGCCTGATGGCAAGGGCCGGCTGGCCATGCAACGCGGCATCGAGGTGGGCCATGTGTTCTACCTCGGCACTAAGTATTCAAAGGCGATGAACGCCACGTATCTCGACGAGAACGGCAAGCCTCAGTTCCTCGAAATGGGCTGCTACGGCATCGGCGTCACGCGACTGCTGGGGGCGGCCATCGAGCAGAGCCACGATGAGCGCGGGATCATCTGGCCGCTGTCGATGGCGCCCTTCAGCGTGGTGCTCTGCCCCATCGGCTACGACCGCTCGGCCGACGTCCGCGCGGCGGCGGATCGTCTGCACGACGACTTGCAGGCGCTGGGCATCGACGTCGTGCTCGACGACCGGGGCGAGCGCCCGGGTGCGATGTTTGCCGACTGGGAACTGATCGGTGTGCCGCATCGTGTGGTGCTGTCCGACCGTGGTCTCAAGGACGGCAAGGTCGAGTACCAGGGCCGGCGCGATGCCGAAGCGACGGCCGTGGGAGCGACCGACGTGATGCCCTTCCTGAAGGGCCGGCTGTCGGCATGAGCGTGATGCACGGGCTCGGCCGGCGGCAGGTGCTCGCCGTGGCGGGCCTGTCGCCGCTGTGGCTGGCTTCGGGGATCGCAGAGGCCGGCAAGCAGGCCGAGGAACCGCTGGCCGACTCGGTGCGGTCGGCCTTGTCGGCCTCCATTGCCAACAGCGCGCCACCCAAGCCGGTGTTCGACAACATCGACGAGCGGCTGGCCTACCTCAAGTGGCTGGGGGAGATGAGCAACCGGCTCAAGAAGCGCAAGGCCGAGCACGTGGCCCGCATCGAGTTTCTCGAAACCGTCTGGTACGAGAGCCTGCGGGCAGGCCTCGAAACGTCACTCGTGCTGGCGGTGATCCAGGTCGAAAGCGGTTTTCGCAAGTACGCCATCAGCCGTGTCGGCGCACGCGGGTACATGCAGGTGATGCCCTTCTGGGCCAGGCTGATCGGCGATGGTGACGTCTCGCGGCTCTTCCACATGCAGACCAACCTGCGCTTCGGCTGCGTGATCCTGCGCCATTACCTCGACCGCGAGCGCGGCGACCTCTACATGGCGCTCGGCCGCTACAACGGCAGCCGGGGCCGGCCGGAGTATCCGAACCTGGTTTTCGGTGCCCGCAAGGCCTGGGTGTACAAGCCCGCCTGAGCGAGCGTCAAAGGCCCGTCCAGGCCTTCGGCTGGGCGTTGCCGACGCCCATCAGCGCCAGCACACGCACCACCGAGTCGTCGACCACCTCGTCGAGCGTCGTGGGCCGGTGGTAGAAGGCCGGCAGCGGCGGAAAGACGATGCCGCCCATTTCGGTGACGGCCGTCATGTTGCGAAGATGCGCCAGGTTGTAGGGCGTTTCGCGGGCCAGCAGGACCAGGCGTCGCCGCTCCTTGAGGGTCACGTCGGCGGCGCGGCTGATGAGGTTGTCCGACAGGCCATGCGCGATCGCTGCCAGCGTCTTCATCGAGCAGGGGGCGATCACCATGCCGTCGGCCGGAAACGAGCCGCTTGCAATGGCCGCGCCCACGTCCGCCGGGTTGTAGGACGTATGGGCCAGGGCTTCGAGCGCCTTTCGGTCCAGCCCCAGCTCGTGGTGCGCGTTGAGAACGCCTGCCGGGCTGACGACCAGGTGGGTTTCGCAGCCCGCCGACCGCAGCCGCTGCAGCAGCTTGAGCCCATAGACCGCGCCCGTGGCGCCGGTGATGCCGACGACGACGCGACGGGCCGCGGGCGAAGCCACGCTCAGGCCTGCGCGCCGAGCACCTGCTGCAGCTCGCCTGCTTCGTACATCTCCATCATGATGTCGGAGCCGCCGACGAATTCGCCGTTGACGTAGAGCTGCGGGATGGTCGGCCAGTTGGCGTATTCCTTGATGCCCTGGCGCACGCCGTCGTCCTCCAGCACGTTGAAGGTCTTGAGGTCGCTCACGCCGCAGGCCTTGAGGATCTGCACCGCGCGGCCGGAGAAGCCGCACATCGGGAATTGCGCCGTGCCCTTCATGAAGAGCACCACACGGTTGTTCTTGACGAGGTCGTCGATACGCTGTTGAACGTCGCTCATGGATCGAGGCCGGCCAGGGCCGGCAGGTCAGATGGGGATAGACGAGGTTATACGGCAAACGGCCCGGGCTCGAACCCGAGCCCCCGCAAGCCCACGCGGCTCAGAACGAATACGACAGGCCGAGTTGCACCAAGGGTGCGAAACGCAGGTCGCGCACGGTGTCGTCGAGGCTGGACGATGCGGCGGACTTGCCGAACCGGGCGCCTGAGCGCGGCAGCCCCATGAGGCCCACGTCGGCCGACAGGCCCCAGCCGCCCTTGCTCGACCAGCCCGTGTAGCCCAGGCCGAGGTAGGGCTGCGTGCCGGTGTCGTTGCCGTCTCCGGCGGTGCGGCGTTCGAGGAGGGACGGGCTGCTCCAGACGGAGCTGCGCGCACCGAGCAGGACGCCACTGGTGGCACGCCAGCCGCCAGAGGTGCCCAGCCACGGGCGGCTCAGGTAGTAGTCGCCCATCAGGCTGACGCTGTTGATCCTCTGCTGTTCGGATTCGCCGAGGCCGAGTTCGCTGCGCGCGGGCGCCGCCGTCCCGATGGCCAGGCGTGCCTTCAGGCCCTCCCAGGCCTGCGCATGGCTCTGTGCGGTCGGGCCTTCGCCGGCGCATGCACCTGCAGCCCCGAGGCACAGGGCCAGTGCGGCGATCCGATGACGAAAAGCGGGGCGCATTGCGTTGTGCGATGGAGAGGGATTGAAGGTCATGCTACGCCGCTTGCCGGCCGCCTGGTAGCGTCTTAGGTCATTTGGAGGAGGCGTGGATCCACAGATGTGCAGCAATACCGCAACACTGTCGCCTCACCGCCACTGTCCGCCGCTGGAGCGCACGATGCCGGCAAGGTCTTGCCGTGTCCGGACCGATGCGAACCCGTGGGCCAGCAGCAGGCGGCCCACCTGCGCGGCCTGGCCGTGGCCGTGTTCGAGCAGCAGCCAGCCTCCGCTTTTCAGATGTGCGGGTGCGCCGGCCGCGATAGTGCGAATGGCATCGAGGCCATCTGAACCTGATGTGAGCGCAAGCTCAGGCTCGTGGCGCAAGGCCGGCAGGTGGTCGTCGCCCAGCGCGATGTAGGGAGGGTTGCTGACCACGAGATCGAAACGCTCGTGCTTGAGACCTTCCCACCAGCTGCCCAACCTGAACTGCACCTCCAGCCCGAGGCGTGCGGCATTGGCCTCGGCAACGGCCAGGGCGTCGGCGCTCGTGTCGACCGCGGTGACCGAGGCCGAGGGGTGGCGGTGCTTGAGCGCGAGTGCGATGGCGCCACTTCCGGTGCCCAGGTCGAGCACCTTCGCGCTAGGGGATGTCGTCTCCAGCACAGACAAGGCCCAGTCGACCAACGTCTCGGTGTCGGGCCGCGGAATGAGCACGGCGGGGGTGACCTGCAGCACGAGGCCGTGGAATTCCTTCTCGCCGACGAGGTAGGCGACGGGCTCGCCATCGGCGCGTCGTTGCAGCAGGCCTGCGATCGCAAGCTGTTCCGCCTCAGTGAGCGGCGCGTCGTCGTGCGCGATCAGCCAGCTGCGGGGGCGCTGGAGCACGTGGCCGACGAGCAGTTGTGCATCGAGCCGGTCGATCCCCAGGTGTCGCGCTTGCGCCAGCGTCTCGGCGATGCTGCTCACGGGGCTCGTCCTTCCAGTTCGGCCAACTGCTCCGCGGCACGCGCGGCCTGCAGCGCAGCGATCACGTCGTCGAGTTCGCCGTCCATGACGGATTGCAGCTTGTAGAGGGTGAGGTTGATGCGGTGGTCGGTGAGCCGCCCCTGCGGAAAGTTGTAGGTGCGAATGCGATCGCTGCGGTCGCCACTGCCGATCAGCCCCTTGCGCGTGGCCGCTTCCTTGGCGGCGCGCTCGCTGCGATCCTTCTCGCGCAGCCGAGCCGCGAGCACGGCCAGCGCCTTGGCCTTGTTGCGGTGCTGCGAGCGGTCGTCCTGGCACTCGGCGACGATGCCGGTGGGCAGGTGCGTGATGCGGATCGCGCTGTCGGTCTTGTTCACGTGCTGGCCACCGGCGCCGCTGGCGCGGAAGGTGTCGATGCGCAGGTCGGCGGGGTTGATCTGGATCTCTTCGGCCTCGTCGGGCTCCGGCATCACCGCGACCGTGCACGCGCTGGTGTGGATGCGGCCCTGCGCCTCGGTGGCCGGCACCCGTTGCACGCGGTGGCCGCCCGATTCGAACTTGAGCCGCGCATAGGCGTCGTCGCCTTCGATGCGCAGCACCACTTCCTTGTAGCCTCCGAGGTCGGAGCTGTTCTGCGACATCACCTCGCTGCGCCAGCCTTGCCTTTCGACGTAGCGCAGGTACATGCGTGCCAGGTCGGCCGCGAAGAGCGCCGACTCGTCGCCGCCGGTACCGGCGCGGATTTCGACGAACGCGTTGCGGCCGTCGTCCGGGTCGCGTGGCAGGAGCGCGGTCTGCAGCTCGCCGTGCAGGCGTGTGAGATCGGCCTCTGCGCTGGCGATCTCTTCCTGCGCCATCTCGGCCATCTCGGGATCCTCGACCATCTCGCGCGCGGAGGCCAGATCGCGCTCCCGCTGCTCGTAGTGGCGGAAGCGTTGCACCAGCGACGCCACCTCGGCATGCTCGCGGGTGAGACTTCGGAAGCGGTTCATATCGCTGGCGACACTCGGGTCAGCGAGCGTGGCGTCGAGCTCGGCCAGCCGCATCGCGAGGCGTTCGAATTGCTGGCGCAACGTGTCTTTCATGGAGGCTCCGGAAACGGTGGCGGTCGGAGCGGGGTGCCCGTGTGCCGACGGGCAGGCAAGCGCTCCGCAAGGCGGTGGGCGCAGCGTCGCTAACGCTTGGAGTCGAGCTTGTCGTCGAACGGGTCGTGGCTGCTTCCGCGCAGGAAAAGGCGCGACACCGTCTGCGCGAGCGCAGGGCGGTGCGCGTCGTCGGCGGCGTGCAGCTCGGCCAACGCGCCGTGCAGCATCTTCTGCGTGAGGCCGCGCGACAGCGCTTCGAGCACCGCCTCGACGTCCTCGCCTTTGGCCAGGAGCTTGCGCGCGCGCGCCATCTCGGCGGCACGCCAGTCATTGGCCTGGGCATTCAGTGCCTGGATCAGCGGCACGGCATCGCGCTGGCCGAGCCAGTGCACGAAGCTCTGCACGCCGCTTTCGATGATGGCCTCGGCCTGCTGCACGGCGGCCTGGCGCTTTTCGCCGGCGCTCTGCACCAGCGCCGACAGGTCGTCGACGGTGTAGAGGTAGACGTCGCGCAGCCGCGCCACCTCGGGCTCGATGTCGCGCGGCACCGCCAGGTCGACCATGAACATCGGGCGGTGCTTGCGGGCCTTCAGCGCGCGCTCGACGGCACCCAGGCCGATGATGGGCAGCGAACTCGCAGTGCAAGAAATCACGGCGTCGAATTCCGCCAGGCGCGAGGGCAGATCGGCCAGTCGCAGCGCCTCGGCGCCGAAGCGGCCGGCGAGCTTCTCGCCGCGCTCGAGCGTGCGGTTGGCCACGGCCATTGCCTTGGGCTGGCGGGCCGCGAAATGGGTCGCCACGAGTTCGATCATTTCCCCGGCGCCGACGAAGAGCACCTTCGTGTCGCGCAGGTCTTCGAAGAGCTGCGAGGCCAGGCGCACC
>DASWSY010000265.1:0-7183 GCA_036402415.1 Rhizobacter sp.
TTCGATGCCGCGGCCACTCTGCATGCGGCTGCGCGGCCGGGTCAGGCGGTTCCACGTGAAACACTTCACGCAGAGCTTGGTGCCGAAACGGCCGACGCGGTGATCGAGCAGCTCGAAATCGCAATCAAGTACGCCGGCTACATCGACAAGCAGAACGAAGAGGTGGAGCGGGCGGCCCATTACGAAGGCCTGCGCCTGCCGGCCGAGCTGGACTACGCCCAGGTCACCGCCATCAGTTTCGAGGCGCGCCAGAAGCTGGCGCTGCACCGGCCGGAAACCCTGGGCCAGGCTTCGCGCATCTCGGGCATTACCCCGGCCACGATTTCGCTGCTGCTGATCCACCTGAAGAAGGGCCGATTCAAGGGCTTTGCCGCCAACGAAACGCCGGGGCGCAATGCCGCCTGAACAGTCCCTCGAACTCCAGCGCGATGCGCTCCTGTCGGGCGCCCATGCCCTGGGGCTGGCGCTGAGCGACACCGAATGCGAGGGGCTGCTCGACTACCTGGCCTTGCTCCAGAAGTGGAACGCGGTCTACAACCTGACCGCTCTGCGCCACCCAGCCGAGATGCTGACGCACCACCTGCTCGACAGCCTGGCGGTGCTCCCGCCGCTGCGCCGCCACCTGTCGGGGCGGGCGGCCCGCATTCTCGACGTGGGCAGTGGCGGCGGCCTGCCGGGGGTGGTGCTGGCCATTCTGGAGCCGCATCTCGAAGTGACCTGCGTCGACGCGGTGGGGAAGAAGGCCATCTTCGTCCGGCAGGTGGGCGTGGAACTGAAGCTGCCCAACCTGGGCGCCGTGCACGCCCGCGTGGAAGACCTGCGCCTGCCGCCGTTCGACGTGGTCACGTCCCGGGCCTTTGCCTCGCTCGCCGACTTCACCCGCCTCACGCGTCACCTGGTCGGGGAGCAGGGCGTCTGGATGGCGCTCAAGGGCAAGACGCCGGACGACGAAATCGCCGCCTTGCCACCCGACTGGTCGGTGTTTCACGTGGAACAACTGACGGTGCCAGGGCTCAACGCCGAGCGCTGCCTGGTGTGGATTCGCAAGTCAGCGCCACGGTGAGGTCCTCATGACGGTCTTCGGCATCTCCGATTTCGGCACCTACTGCCTGTCGATCCTGGTGTTCCTGGCGCTGCCGGGTCCGGGTACCTTTGCCTTGCTCACGTCGACCGCCAAGGGGGGCTTCCGGGCGGGCGCCGCCGCCACCCTGGGCCTGATCGCCGGCGACCAGGTGCTGCTCTGGCTGGCGGTGGCGGGCGTGGCCGCGGTGCTGAAGGCGCACCCCCTGGTCTTCCAGGCGATCCAGTACGCCGGGGCGCTGTACCTGGCGTGGATCGGCCTGCGCCTGATCTTCGCGAAAGAGGGCGGGGCCTCGCCCGTGCACATCGAGCCCGGCCGCTACGCCCGCCAGGCCTTCCTGATCACCTTGCTCAACCCCAAGGCCATCGTGTTCTACATGGCCTTCTTCCCGCTCTTCATCAACCCGGCCACCCATCAGGGCGCGCTGACCTTCGGCGCGATGGCCGTCACCATCGCGCTCATCACGCTGGCCTACTGCCTGGGGCTGTGCGCCTTTGCCGGGCTGGTCACGCGGCAGGTGAGGGCGCACAAACGGCTCGCCCGGGGGCTGGAGCGGCTGGCCGGGGTTTTCATGGTCGGCTTCGGCATCCGCCTGGCGGCCAACTGAGCCACCTTCTTCTCCCACCCACCCCGGATCGGCCATGACCCGAATCTTTTGTGTTGCCAACCAGAAAGGCGGCGTCGGCAAGACGACCACCACCGTCAACCTCGCCGCGGGGCTGGCGAGGATCGGCCAGCGTGTGCTGGTGGTCGACCTCGACCCGCAGGGCAACGCCACCATGGGCTCGGGCGTGGACAAGCGCGCGCTCAAGCTGAGCGTGTACGACGTGCTGCTCGAATCGGCCACGATCGCCGAGGCCCGCCAGCGCAGCGACAAGGTCGGCTATGACGTGCTGGGGGCCAACCGCGAGCTGGCGGGTGCCGAAGTCGAGCTGGTGGAACTGGAGCGCCGCGACAAGCGGCTGAAGGGCGCCGTCCAGGCGGTAAGCGCCGACTACGATTTCGTGCTCATCGACTGCCCGCCGTCGCTGAGCCTGCTCACGCTGAACGGCCTGTGCAGCGCCCACGGGGTGATCGTGCCGATGCAGTGCGAGTACTTCGCGCTCGAAGGCCTGTCCGACCTGGTCAACACCATCAAGCAGGTGCACGCCAACCTCAACCCCGACCTGCAGATCATCGGCCTGCTTCGGGTGATGTTCGACCCGCGCATCACGCTGCAGCAGCAGGTGAGCGAGCAGTTGAAGGCGCACTTCGGCGACAAGGTCTTCAACACCGTGATCCCGCGCAACGTGCGGCTGGCGGAAGCGCCCAGCTACGGGCTGCCGGGCGTGGTGTTCGATCCGGCGTCGAAGGGGGCGCAGTCCTTCGTCGAATTCGCCGAAGAGATGGTCCAGCGCATCAAGACACTCTGATCGGCCCCGCGGTGCAGCTTCCCGTCCCCGACCTGAACCCGCGCTTCGACAGCCAGCTGCTGTCGCGGGTGGAGGACGCCGGGCTGAACGCCAGCGCGCCGCCCCAGCAGCGCTGGATCGACGGCTGGCTGGTGCGCTTTTCGGCCGGCAAGGCGAAGCGGGCGCGCTGCGTCAACGCCGTGGCCGACGGCCGCCTGAGCGTGGGCGAGCGCCTGGCGCAGTGCGAGCGGCTGTACGCCGAGATGCAGTTGCCGCTCGTCGTGCGCATCACCCCGTTCACCCGCCCGGCCCACCTCGACGACACCCTGGCCGAGATGGGCCTGCGCTCCATCGACGACACCCGCGTGATGGTGCTGGACTCGCTCGCCAGCGTCGTGCCCCCGGCCTGGCCGAGTGGCGGCCTCTCGGCCCACAACATCGGCCTCGACCCGTTCGCGCAGCGCATCGGCGCCCTGCGCGGCTCACCGCTGTCGCAGCGCCAGGCGCACGCCGAGCGCCTGCTGCATTCGCCGGTGCCCTTCACTGCCTTCGAACTGCGGGAGCAGGGCGAGGTGCTGGCTTGCGGGCAGTACGCGCTCGAGGGTGACCTGGTCGGGCTCTACGACGTCTTCACCGCCCCCGAGGCGCGCGGCCGGGGCTGCGCGCGCCGGCTGTGCGAGCACATGCTGGCGCACGCCCGCTCACGCGGGGCGCGGCATGCCTACCTGCAGGTGGAGGGCGACAACCACCCCGCCCGGGCCGTCTATCGGAAGCTGGGCTTCGAAGACGGCTACGCGTACCACTACCGCACGCCGTAGCCGGCCCCGGAAATGCGGGCTCAGACCAGCCCGAGCGACTCGTCCACGCCCAGGTGCACGTTCATCGACTGCACCGCTGCACCGCTCGCGCCTTTGCCGAGGTTGTCGATCCGGCACATCAGGATCGCCTGGCTGTCGTTGGCGAACACGAAGATGTCGACGTTGTTGGTGTCGTTGTTGGCCTGGACGTCGAAGAAGCCCGACGCCAGCGTGGCCGCGTCGCGCAGGGGCTGCACCCGCACGAAACGCTCGCCGGCGTAGCGGTCGGCCAGCGCCTTGTGCAGCAGCTCGGGCGTCGTGCCCGGCTTGAGTTGCGACAAATGCAAGGGCACACTCACCGCCAAACCCTTGAGAAAGCTGCCCACGATGGGCATGAAGATCGGCGGCGTCTTGAGCCCGGTGTGGGCCGCCATCTCCGGCACGTGCTTGTGTTGCAGGGTGAGGCCGTAAGGGCGCGGCGCGTCGAGCTTGGGGTCGCCGCCCGCTTCGTACTGCTCGATCATCTTCTTGCCGCCCCCGGAGTAGCCGGTGATCGAGGTGGCGCTGACAGGCAGCGCGGGCGCCACGAGGCCGGCGTCGACCAGCGGGCGCAGCAGCAGGATGAAGGCGGTCGAATGGCAGCCCGGGTTCGAGATGCGCTTGGAGGCGCGGATGCGCTCGCGCTGGTCGGGCGAAAGTTCGGGCAGGCCGAACACCCAGTCGGTCGCGGTGCGGTGCGCGGTGCTGGCATCGATGATGCACGTGCGGGGGTTGCTCACCAGCGCCGCGGCCTCTTTCGCCGCGGCGTCGGGCAGGCACAGGAAGGCCACGTCGGCCGCGTTGAGCAGGCGGGCGCGCTCGTCGGTGTCCTTGCGGCGTTCGGGTGCGATGCGCAGGACTTCGATGTCGCTGCGGTTCGCCAGATACTCGTTGATGCGCAGGCCGGTGGTGCCCTCCTGGCCGTCGACGAACACCTTGTAGGTCATCTCCATCACCTCTGAATTCAAAGAAGACGACAGGATACGGCAGCCCCATGACGACGACTCCCCTCACATCCTCCTTCCCCGCACTGCGCGTGCTGTTGCTCCCCGGCTGGCTCGATTCCGATGCGACCCACTGGCAGTCGCGCTGGGAGCGGCTCCATGGCGACCGCCGGGTGACGCAGGACGACTGGGAGTGGCCCAAGCGGGGCGACTGGATGGCGCGGCTCGAAGAGGTGCTGCTCGCGGACGACACGCCGGCCGTCCTGGTGGCACACAGCCTGGGCTGCCAGCTCGTGTCGGCGTGGGCTGCGCATTCGCGGAATGCGCAGCGTGTGGTGGCCGCCCTGCTCGTGGCACTGCCCGACATCGAGCGTGACGACATGCCGCCACAACTGACCCCCTGGCGGCCGATCGTGCGTGCGCGCCTGCCCTTTCCGAGCACGGCCGTCGTGAGCAGCGACGACCCCTACTGCGCACCGCAGCGTGCCGCCGAGATGGCGGCGCAGTGGGGCAGCGAGCTGGTCTCGGTGGGCGAGCGCGGCCATATCAACGGCGAGTCCGGCCTCGGCGACTGGCCCGAAGGCCGCGCCTTGCTGCAGGCGCTGCTCGCGCGCACCTGAGCGCTGCCGTGGGGGCACCCTGTCGATCGGACAGAATGCGCCCATGGTCACCAAGAAACCCAAGGGCTTAGGCCTGGGCCTCGAAGCACTGCTCGGCCCGAAAGTCAGCGACACCCCCGCGCCTGCCAACGACGGCGCTCCCCGCACCCTCAAGCTCTCGTTGCTGCAGCCTGGCAAGTACCAGCCGCGCACGCGCATGGACGAAGGCTCGCTCTACGAGTTGGCCGAGAGCATCAAGGCGCAGGGTGTGATGCAGCCCATCCTGGTGCGGCCGGTGGGGGAAGGGCGCTACGAGATCATCGCGGGCGAGCGCCGCACGCGCGCCGCGAAACTTGCCGGCCTCGACGACGTGCCGGTGCTCGTGAAGGACGTGCCCGACGAGGCCGCCGCCGCGATGGCGCTGATCGAGAACATCCAGCGCGAGGACCTCAACCCGCTCGAAGAAGCGCAAGGCATCGCGCGCCTCGTCAACGAGTTCCACCTCACGCACGAGCAGGCCGCGCAGGCGGTGGGTCGCTCGCGCAGCGCGGCGAGCAACCTGCTGCGCCTGCTCAACCTGGCCGAGCCGGTGCAGCAGATGCTGATGGCCGGCGACATCGACATGGGCCATGCGCGCGCGATGCTGCCGCTCGAAGGCGCGCAACAAATACTGGTTGCCGCGGAAGTGGTCGGCAAGAAACTCAGCGTGCGCGAGGCCGAGAAGCTCGTGGCGAAGACAGCCTCGGCGCGTCAAAAGCCCCTGCTGCGCATCGCAAAAGAAAAATCACGCGATATTTCGCGCATCGAGGAAGAGCTGTCGGACGCCCTGACGGCGCAGGTCGAGATTCGCTTGAAGAAGCGCACCAAGCGTGGCGAGCAAGGCGAAGTGGCCATCCAGTTCGGATCGTTGGATGAACTCAACGGGCTGCTTCAGAAACTTGGGCTTTCCGACGCTTAGGCGTATCTTGGGGGTGCGAGACCGGTTGACGTCGGAATCCATGAGGAACTCTGAATGTCGCGTGCGCTCAGTGTGGGAAGGAAGTGTTTTCATTGATGAAGTGCGTGGGGTGGCCGCGGCACACTCCTTGCAAAGCTGGAACTGCGGTGATATTTCGCTTCTTCTCGACACATGGTTGTGCGCACAATGAATCAAGCTTGATCGCAAGACTCGGCATACGAGGCTGACAAACAGGAAAGCTCTGATGGAGCCTGGCGCGGGTTTCATCAGAACTTCCCCAGACGTCACCGAGGTGGCCCCTCGGTGGTGTCTTCCTGAACCAGGAGGTCAGCATGGATGTGATCAGCCATTTCGCCGCGCGATACGAGCGCACGCGTGAAGAGGAACTCTCGCTCGAGGAGTACCTCAACGAGTGCAAGCGCAACCCGATTGCGTATGCCACCGCTGCCGAGCGCATGCTCAAGGCCATCGGTGAGCCCCAGACCATCGACACGCGAAACGACCCGCGGCTGTCGCGTCTCTTTGCCAACAAGGTCATCAAGATCTACCCGGCCTTTGCCGAGTTCTACGGCATGGAAGACGCGATCGAGCAGGTCGTGTCGTACTTCCGGCACGCCGCACAGGGGCTGGAAGAAAAGAAGCAGATCCTCTACCTGCTGGGCCCGGTGGGCGGCGGCAAGTCGTCGATCGCCGAGCGCCTGAAGGCGCTGATGCAGGAGGTGCCCTTCTACGCCATCAAGGGCTCGCCGGTGAACGAGTCGCCGCTCGGCCTCTTCGACTTCACGGAAGACGGGCCCATCCTGGAGAAGGAATACGGCATTCCGCGTCGCTACCTCAACCGCATCCTGTCACCCTGGGCCGTGAAGCGTCTCGAGGAGTACGGCGGTGACGTGCGCAAGTTCAAGGTCGTGAAGCGCTACCCCTCGGTGCTCAAGCAGGTCGGCATCGCCAAGACCGAGCCGGGCGACGAGAACAACCAGGACATCTCCTCGCTCGTCGGCAAGGTCGACATCCGCAAGCTCGAGACCTACGCGCAAGACGACCCCGATGCCTACAGCTACTCCGGCGGCCTGTGCCTCGCCAACCAGGGCCTGCTGGAGTTCGTCGAAATGTTCAAGGCACCGATCAAGGTGCTGCACCCCTTGTTGACGGCCACTCAGGAAGGCAACTACAAGGGCACTGAAGGTTTCGGCGCGATCCCGTTCGATGGCGTGGTGCTGGCGCACTCGAACGAAAGCGAATGGAAGACCTTCCGCAACAACAAGAACAACGAGGCTTTCCTGGACCGCATCTACATCGTGAAGGTGCCGTACTGCCTGCGCGTGAGCGAAGAGGTGAAGATCTACGAGAAGCTCCTGCGCGGCTCGTCGCTCT
>DASWSY010000266.1:0-3779 GCA_036402415.1 Rhizobacter sp.
TGTCGTTTCCCGAGTTTGGATGAGGCCGTAGCATCCACGGTCTCATTCTCAGCGAGCCTCTCCTCATGCGCCTGCCTCATGCTCTCTCCCGTCGCTCGGCCCTCGGCTTCGCTGTCGCGGCGGCCACGGCGGGCTTCGCCCCGGTGGCCTTCGCGGGCCCGACGCTGCTGAACGTCAGCTACGACGTCGCGCGTGAGCTGTACAAGGAAATCAATCCCGCCTTCATCAAGCACTGGAAAGCGCAGACCGGTGAAGACGTGACCGTCAACCAGTCGCATGGCGGCTCCAGCAAGCAGGCGCGCGCCGTGATCGACGGCCTGGAAGCCGATGTGGTGACGATGAACCAGTCGAGCGACATCGACGCCATCGCCAGCCGCGGCAAGCTGATCCCGGCCGACTGGGCCAAGCGCCTGCCCGACAACAGCGCGCCCACCTCTTCGACCACCGTGATCCTGGTGCGCAAGGGCAACCCCAAGGGCATCAAGGACTGGGCCGACCTGGCCAAGCCCGGCGTGAGCGTCGTCATCCCCAACCCCAAGATCACCGGCAACGGCCGCTACACCTACGTCGCCGCCTGGGGCGCGTTGGTGAAGGGCGGCGCGACGCCGGCGCAAGCCCGCGAGACGGTGCAGAAGATCTTCGCCAACGTGCCGGTGTTCGACGGTGGCGGCCGTGCGGCCACCACCACCTTCGCACAGCGCAACATCGGCGATGCGCTGTGCACCTTCGAGAGCGAGATCAACCTGATCAAGCAGGAGTTCGGCGACAACTTCGACGTGGTCTACGCCAAGTGGAGCATCCTGGCCGAGAACCCGGTGTCGGTGATCGACAAGGTCGTCGACAAGAAGGGCACGCGCAAGCAGGCCGAGGCCTACCTCAAGTTCCTCTGGAGCGACGAGGCCCAGGAGATCGCGGCCAAGCACCAGATCCGCCCGCGCTCGGCCAAGATCCTGGCCAAGTACGCCAAGGACTTCCCGAAGATCAACACCTTCACCATCGACGAAGCCTTCGGCGGCTGGACGAAGGCGCAGAAGGACCACTTCGACGACGGCGCGATCTACGACCAGATCCTCGCGGGCATCAAGAGATAAAAGAGCGGCGCCGACCGCAGCCTTCATGTTCCTGTCCCGAACCTTGCTGCGGCGGCACTCCGTGCTGCCCGGCTTCGATCTCGCCCTCGGGTTCACGCTGCTCTACCTGAGCTTCATCGTGCTGATCCCGCTGTCGGCCGCGTTCCTGAAGACGTTCACGATGACGTGGCCGGCCTTCTGGGAAGCGGTGGCCACGCCGCGCGTGGTGGCCTCGTACCGGCTCACCTTTGGCGCCTCGTTCGCCGCGGCGCTGCTCAACGCCGTGTTCGGTCTGCTCGTCGCGTGGGTGCTGGTGCGCTACGAATTTCCGCTCAAGCGCGTGGTCGATGCGCTGGTCGACCTGCCGTTTGCGCTGCCCACCGCGGTGGCGGGCATCGCGCTCACCGCGCTCTACTCGGCCAACGGCTGGATCGGCCAGTACCTGCCGTTCAAGGTGAGCTTCACGCCGCTCGGCGTGTTCGTCGCGCTCACCTTCATCGGGCTGCCCTTCGTGGTGCGCACGGTGCAGCCCGTGCTCGAAGACATGCACAAGGAACTGGAGGAAGCCGCGGCCACGCTCGGCGCCTCGCGCTGGCAGACCTTTTCCAAGGTGATCTTCCCGATCCTGGCGCCGGCGCTGCTGACCGGCTTCGCGCTCGCCTTCGCGCGTGCGCTGGGCGAGTACGGCTCGGTGATCTTCATTGCCGGCAACATGCCGATGATCTCGGAGATTACGCCGCTGCTCATCATCACCAAGCTCGAGCAGTACGACTACACCGGCGCCACCGCCATCGCGGTGGTGATGCTGGTGGCCGCCTTCGTCATGCTGCTTGCCATCAACCTCCTGCAAGCCTGGGCGCGCCGGCGCCAGGGGCGATGAGATGAGTGCCGTGCCCCTGCCCACCCTCGCGCCGCGCGCCGGCGTGCCCCCTCGTCACTCGCACTCGGCCACCGCGGAGCCAGCGTGGCTGCGCCGCACGCTGATCGCGGTGGCGCTGGTCTTCCTCACGCTCTTCCTCTTCGTGCCGCTGGTGTCGGTGTTCTTCGAGGCCTTCAAGAAAGGCTGGGACACCTACCTCGCCGCCATCACCGAGCCCGATGCGCGCTCGGCGATCTGGCTCACGCTCGTGGCCGCCGGCATCTCGGTGCCGCTCAACCTGGTGTTCGGCGTGGCGGCCTCGTGGGCGATCGCGAAGTTCGACTTCCGTGGCAAGAACCTGCTGCTCACGCTCATCGACCTGCCGTTCTCGGTCTCGCCGGTGATCTCGGGCCTGATCTTCGTGCTGATCTTCGGCCTGCAGGGCTGGTTCGGCGAGTGGCTGCGCGACCACGACCTCAAGATCATCTTCGCGCTGCCGGGCATCGTGCTCGCCACCGTCTTCATCACCTTCCCCTTCGTCGCGCGCGAGCTGATCCCCTTGATGCAGGCGCAGGGCGTCGAGCAGGAAGAGGCCGCGCGGGTGCTCGGTGCCTCGGGCTGGCAGATCTTCTGGCGTGTGACCCTGCCCAACGTGAAGTGGGCGCTGCTCTACGGCGTGATCCTGTGCAACGCACGGGCGATGGGCGAGTTCGGCGCGGTGAGCGTGGTCTCGGGCCACATCCGCGGGCAGACCAACACCATGCCGCTGCACATCGAGATCCTCTACAACGAATACCAGTTCGCGGCCGCGTTTGCCGTGGCCTCGCTGCTGGCGGGCCTGGCACTCGTGACGCTGGTGCTCAAGTACCTGGTGGAGCAGCGCGTGAAGGCGCAGAAGCGCGAAGCCGAAGGCCGAAGCGAATGAAGGACATGGCATGAGCATTGAGATCCGCAACCTGAACAAGGCCTTCGGCAAGACCGTCGTCTGCGACAACGTCAACCTGGACATCCGCTCCGGCGAGCTGGTCGCGCTGCTCGGCCCTTCCGGCTCGGGCAAGACCTCGTTGCTGCGCATCATCGCGGGGCTGGAGCGGCCCGATTCGGGCTCGGTGCTCTTCCACGGCGAAGACGCCACCTTCGACGACGTGCGCGACCGCCAGGTGGGCTTCGTGTTCCAGCACTACGCGCTCTTCGGCCACATGAGCATCTTCGAGAACGTGGCCTTCGGTCTGCGCGTGCGCCCCAAGGCAACGCGGCCGAGCGAAGCGAAGATCAAGGAAAAGGTGATGGAGCTGCTCAAGCTGGTGCAGCTCGACTGGCTGGCCGACCGCTATCCGCACCAGCTCTCGGGCGGCCAGCGCCAGCGCATCGCGCTCGCACGTGCGCTCGCGGTCGAGCCCAAGGTGCTGCTGCTCGACGAGCCCTTCGGCGCGCTCGACGCCAAGGTGCGCAAGGAGCTGCGCCGCTGGCTGCGCCGGTTGCACGACGAGATGCACGTGACAAGCGTCTTCGTCACGCACGACCAGGACGAGGCCATGGAGGTCGCCGATCGGGTGGTGGTGATGAACCTCGGCAAGATCGAGCAGGACGGGTCGCCCGACGAGGTCTACGACCGTCCGGCCACGCCCTTCGTGCTGCAGTTCCTGGGCGACGTGAACCTCTTCCACGGCCGCGTGGGGCCGGGCCCGCGCGACGTGAGCTACGTGCGCCCGCACGAGCTGGAGATCGTCGCCGACGCGGATGTGGACACCTGGCCCGTGACCCTGAGCCAGACGCTCACCGTCGGCCCCAACACCCGCATCGAGTTCAAGCGCGACACCGCCGCGCCGCAGGACGCGCAGCCCTACGTG
>DASWSY010000267.1:0-2025 GCA_036402415.1 Rhizobacter sp.
GCGCACGATCTTGCTCACCATGTGGCCGATGCGCGTGCCGCCATGGTTCTTCTGGAAGTAGCTTGACACGCGCTTCTTCAGGTCGCGCGCCTTGCCGACGTACAGCACGGCGTCGTGTGCGTCGTAGTAGCGGTAGACGCCGGGCAGGCCGGGCAAGGCCGCGACTTCGGCGAGCAGTCGCGCTCTTGCGGAGTCCGGGGCCGGGTCCGGGTCCGGGTCGTCTTGGAACGGGGTCTCGCTCATCGGACGGCGATTGTGCCGCCTCGATAATCGGCCGATGCGTTGGGATGTGTTCTGTCAGGTGATCGACAACTACGGCGACATCGGCGTGTGCTGGCGCCTCGCGGCCGACCTCGGCGCGCGCGGCCACGCGGTCAGGCTCTGGATCGACGACGCCTCGGCACTGGACTGGATGGCGCCCGAGGGCGCGCACGGCGTGTCGGTTCGCGCGTGGCAGGAGAGCGCGCACGAGGCCGACCCGGGAGACGTCGTCGTCGAAGCGTTCGGATGCACGCTGCCCGACGCCTTCATCGCGCGCATGGCGGCGAGAACACCGCCGCCGCGCTGGATCAACCTCGAATACCTGAGCGCGGAGCCCTACGTCGAGCGCAGCCATCGCCTCCCGTCGCCGCAGTGGCACGGGGTGGGCCGAGGCCTGACGAAATGGTTCTTCTATCCCGGCTTCACGCCGGCCACCGGCGGATTGCTGCGCGAACCCGCGCTGATGGACGAGCTCGCGCGCTTCGACCGCGATACCTGGCTGCGCACCCACGGCATCACCCCGCGCGACGACGAGCGGCTCGTCAGCGTCTTCGCCTACGACAACCCGTGCTTCGAGGCGCTGGCCGATTCCCTTGGCTACGCACCGACGCTGCTGCTGCTCACGGCGGGGCGGCGCCCGCCCGCGGTGCTGCCCGCCCGCGTGCGCTGCCAGTCGCTCCCCTACCTGACCCAAGCCGGCTACGACCGACTGCTCTGGAGTTGCGACCTCAACTTCGTGCGGGGAGAAGACTCCTTTGTCCGTGCGCAATGGGCCGGCAAGCCCTTCGTCTGGCAGATCTACCCGCAGGAGGACGGCGCCCACGCGGCCAAGCTCGATGCCTTTCTCGACCGCTTTCCCGGGGTGCCTGGCCTGCGGGCGCTGTGGCATGGCTGGAACGGGCTCGGTCCATGGCCGGATGCATTGCCGGACCCCTTGTCGTCGGCCTGGACGACCCCATGTCTGCGCTGGCGTGACGGGTTGCTGGCCCAGCCCGACTTGACCACGCAGCTCGAAGGTTTTGTGACCGAAGCAGGCTAAAATCCGCCGTTTTGCGCGTTCTGGTGACCAGTCTTCCGGCGCGCGCACCCACGCTGTAGCCCACGGAAACCCCACACGGGAATCGCTATGAAGATCGCTCAAGAAATTCGCGCCGGCAACGTCATCATGCACGGCAAGGACCCGATGGTCGTCCTCAAGACCGAATACAGCCGCGGTGGCCGCAATGCCGCCACCGTGCGCATGAAGCTCAAGAGCCTGCTCAACAACTCGGGCACCGAAGTCGTCTTCAAGGCCGACGACAAGATGGACCAGATCATCCTCGAGAAGAAGGAGTGCACCTACTCCTACTTCGCCGACCCGATGTACGCCTTCATGGACGCCGAGTACAACCAGTTCGAGGTCGAGGCCGAGAACATGGGCGACGCCATCCAGTACCTGGAAGACCAGATGCCCGTGGAAGTGGTCTTCTACGAAGGCAAGGCCATCTCGGTCGAACTGCCGACCAGCCTGGTGCGCGAAGTGACTTACACCGAGCCGGCCGTCAAGGGCGACACCTCGGGCAAGGTGATGAAGCCGGCGAAGCTGGCCACCGGTTTCGAGATCTCGGTTCCGCTCTTCGTGGAAACCGGCGACAAGATCGAAATCGACACCCGCACGCACGAGTACCGCAAGCGCGTGTAAGGCCTTCTGCCAGAGATAAAGACGGGCCCGCTTTGCGGGCCCGTCTCTTTTTGTGGGCATGATTTCGGCCATGGCCTTCGACT
>DASWSY010000268.1:0-10211 GCA_036402415.1 Rhizobacter sp.
CGGCCGGGCCGCTTGCCCCCGTCGCCCGGCGGGGCAGCACGAACAGGTGCAGCGGCACGCACATGCACAGGTTCAACAGGGCCAGGACGAGCAGCGCGTCTCGCCATCCGCGCCCGTCGATCAGCATCTGCGTCAGCGGCCAGAACACGGTGCTGGCGAAGCCCCCGAAGAGCGTGAGGGCGGTGATGGCCTGGCGCTGGCGTTCGCGGAAGACCTGGCCCAGCACGGCGAACGCGGGGTCGTAGAGCGTGGCGGCCATGCCGAGCCCGAGCCCGACGAAGAGCCCGTACAGCCCCGTGACCGACTGCACCTGGGCCAGGGCCGCCAGGCACGCCCCGGCGAGCAGCGAGCCGCCTGCCATCACCCAGCGCCCGCCGTGCCGGTCGATCATCAGGCCCACCGGCGCCGAGGCCAGGCCGGCCACCAGCAGTGCGACGGAGAAGGCGCCGACGACGGTCGGCTTGTCGGCCGCGACGGCGAGCGCCAGCGGGTCGATCAGCAGCGAGAAGGCGTAGTAGATCGAGCCCCACGAAACGATCTGCGTCACCCCGAGGGCCAGCACCACGCGCCAGGCCGCACGCTGCGGCGCGGCTTCAGCCACAGCAGCGCGACCCGGTGGCGGCGCGTGCCGGCGCCGCCGTCGCGGCCATCGTGGCCAGCGCCGGAGCCGGCGCGTTGCAGCCGCAGCCGGCCTCGCCTTGCGCCTTCTTCGTCTCGTCGAGCGCGCAACAGGCCGAGGCATCGGCCTTCGCCGGGCCGCCGCAGCAACCTGCTTGGGCGCTTGCCTGCGCGGGCAGGGCCACGGTCGCGCTGCACACGCCGGTCTCGGGCAGCTCGAGCTCCACGCGATCGGCCAGGGCAATGTCGCCGTCGATCGCCGCCACCACCGAGCGGGCCTGCTCGTAGCCGGTGGCCATGAGGAAGGTGGGCGCGCGGCCATAGCTCTTCACGCCGATGGCGTAGAAGCCTGTTTCGGGGTGTGCCAGCTCGCGGTGCCCGTGCGGGCGAACCGTGCCGCAACTGTGCAGGTTGGGGTCGATCAGCGGGCCGAGCGCTTCGGCCGATTCGAGCCAGGGGTCGAGCTTCACGCGCAGCTCGCGCGAGAGCGACAGGTCGGGCCGCTGGCCGGTGGCGCAGATGATCTCGTCGATGCCCTCCAGGCGCACCGGTCGGCCTTGCGCATCGAGACCGTCCACGCGCAACTGCGCGCCCTCGTGCTGCAGCGAGGTGATGCGCAAGCCGCTCAGGAATTCGAGGCCGCCGCGGTCACGCAGGCGCCGCAGGTCGCTGCCGAGCTGGCCGCGTGCGGGCAGGGCATCGGCCGCGCCGCCGCCGAACACCCGCGCGAGCGTCGGTGTGCGCACCGCCCATGCGAGGCGCGTGCCGGGTTCTGCCTGCGCGAGCTCTGCGAGCCCCAGCAGGGCGTTGGCTGCGGAGTGGCCGGCACCGACCACCAGCGTGCGACGGCCGGCGTAGCGAGCGCGGTCTCGGCCGAGCACGTCAGGGATGCCGTAGAAGATGCGGTCGGCACATTCGGTTTCGCCGAGGGCGGGCAGGCCATTGGCGCCCAGCGGATTGGGCGTCGACCAGGTGCCGCTCGCATCGATGACCGCGCGTGCCCGGTATTCGACCGGCCGACCCTTCTCGATTGCGCGGATGACGAAGGGCGCCGTGTCGCGGCCCGCGCTCTTGACCTTGTCGAAGCCTTCGCGGCTGATCGATTCCACGCGGGCGTCGAGGTGAAGCGCCGCGGCCACCTCGGGCAAGGCGGCAAAGGGCTTGAGCACGCGGTCGACCACCTCTTGGGCGAGCGGCATTTCGTCGAGCGGCGGGGCCACCCAGCCCGTGGGCGCGAGCAGTGCCGACATTGCCGGGTCCAGGTTGTAGCGCCAGGGGGAGAAGAGCCGCACGTGCCCGTAGTCTGCGAGATGCGTGCCGACGCCGGCCCCCGCCTCGAGGATGATCAGCGGCAGGCCCCGGTCGATCAGGCGCGCGGCCGCTGCCAGCCCCACCGGGCCGGCGCCGATCACCGCCACCGGCAGCGTGCGGTCGGGGCGCGCCGCGTCCTGCAGCGTGAGCCCCATCAGCGTCGCGCTGGCCGGGCAGGCGCCACGGAACTCGGCCGAGGCCTGCAGCGCCGCGGGTACCACGCTGCGGCCGCGCACGCCGAACCCGTGGCGCTTGAAGAAGTCCGGCGCGGTGGTGGTGAGGAGAAAGATCTGGCGGATGCCGCGGCGCCGCGCCTCGTCGAGGACGGTCGACACCAGCAGGCCGCCGACGCCTCGCCGCTGCAGGCCTGGTGCGACCGCGACCGAGCGCAACAGCGCCACGTCGCCCCGCACTTCGGCGCCGGCCACGCCCACGATCTCGGGGCCCTGGTGGGCCACCACGTAGTCCTGCAGGTGCTCCTGTGCGCCGTCGAGCGGGAGCTGGTGCGCCGACAGCAGCGATGCGATGGCGGGCCAGTCGGCCGCGCCGGCCTGGCGGAGGGAAACGGTGTTCAGCGACATGATGGGGATTCCTTTCGATCGGCCGGCGAGATGCAGCAGTTGGCGGCGGTGTCTTCGCGCAGGGCCTTCATCAAGATGAGCAGAGAGTGGCGGACGGTGGCGCGCTCCTGGTCGCCCAGGGCACTCAGGAGCTGCGCGGCGTGTTCGTCCAGCGTGGCGTTGAGTTCGGCGACGGTGCGTTCACCGTCGGCGGTGAGCGTGACGAGCCAGCTCCTTGCGTCGAGCGGATTCGGCTCCTTGGTGACCAGACCACGCGCCACCATCGCATCGACCGCGCGCGACACCCAGCTCTTTTCCAGCATCACCCGCACGCCCAGTTCGGACAGCGGCAAGGGACCACTGCGACCGAGCTCGGTGAGCAGGTGGCACTGCGTGTGGGTGGTGCGGCAGCAGTCGGCCACCACCCGCTGGGCACGGGTGTAGAGGCGGGCCACTTCGCGCAGCAGTTCGCCGGCGTCGGATGCGATGGTCGTCATGATGTTGTGTGTAGCAACTAAATGCGCGCATCTTGGGCACCGGCGGAACGGTTGTCAAACGCCACGTGAGGCGCGGAGCTGCGCTCGCCATGCGGTGCCTGCAGCGCAAGGTGCTGCTTCAGGTGCTGCGTGACCGCCTCGGCGTCGGGGCCGACGCCGCGCAGCGTGGCCGAGGCAAAGCTGCGCTGGTAGGAGAGCCCGACGTAGCAGAGACCGGGCACCGCGGTGCTCACGCCACGCTGCTGCAGGGGAACGCCACGCCCGTCGAGCGCGCCCAGACCTTGCAGGAACGGCAGCCCCGGCAGGAAACCGGTGGCGAAGATCACCGCGTCGACCTGTTCGGCACGGCCGTCGGACCAGACCACGCCGCCCGGCTCGAAAGCCCTGAACATCGGTCGCACGTCGAAGCGGCCGGCTTCGATGTCTTCGCGGTAGCGGCCGGTGTCGAGCACTGCCGGGCCACGGGTGGCATGCAGGCGCTTGAAAAGGCGGGCGCGCCAGGTCCCGGGTTCGGCCGAGTCGAGCCCGAAGACCGACCACCACGCATGCACGTCGGCGCCCAGGATGCGTTGCGGCACGAAGCTGGGCGGGCGCCGCGCGGCGATCGAGACGCGCGCCACCGTGGCGAGCTCGGCCGCGATCTGCACGCCCGAGTTGGCCGCACCGACGACCAGCACGCGCTGGCCGGCGAAGGCCTCGGGAGACCGGTAGCCGATCGAATGCAGGACGGTGCCCGTGAACCCCTCCTGGCCTGGCAGGGTGGGCATGCGCGGGTCGTGGAACGAGCCGCTCGCCACCACCAGCGAGCGCGCGCGGAACATGCGACCGGCGGCGTGGACCTCGAACACGCCATCGCCACGGCGCGTCACCTCCCGAACCCGGCAGCCTGTGATCACCGGGAGCCGCTGGGTGTGCGCGTAGCTGTGGAGGTAGGCGATGGTCGCGTCACGCGTGGGATAGTGCCCGGGGTCGCCCGGGAAGGGTTGGCCGGGCAGGGCGGAATAGCGGGCAGGCGAGAAGAGGCGCAGGCTGCGGTAGTAGTGCTTCCACGATCCGCCCAGAGCGTCATCGGCCTCCAGGATCACGAAACGCAGACCTGCGTTTCGGAGGTGGTAGCCCGTGGCAAGGCCGGCCTGGCCCGCGCCGATCACGAGGGTGTCGAGCGTGCCGGATGTGAAGGTGTCCTGTAGCGGCATCGAATCTCCTTGGTTGTGAATAGCAACTATCTGGGTGGCAAGAAGCGCCCGGATGGGCGCGTGGGGTCAGAGCGCCTCGGCTCCAGGAACGGGCTTGTCGAGGGCTTCCGGTGTGACGGTGGGCGCGGGCCGGGCCGCTTCGCCAGCACCCAGCAGGCGGTGGACGAGCAGGCCGATCGCAGCGCCCACGAGCTCGGCCGCCACGAAGGCGGGTGCGCTGGCCGGCGCGATGCCGGCAAAGCTGTCGCTGAACATGCGGCCGAACACCGCGGCCGGGTTCGCGAAGGAGGTCGAGGCGGTGAACCAGTAGGCGGCACCGATGTAGCAGGCCACCATCGACGAGCCGCGGCCTGCCGGCGCGCGCAGGATGACCAGCAGCAGGCCGGCGGTGGCGACCGCTTCGGCGATCCATTGGCCGGTGCCGCTGCGCAGCTTGGCCGAGAACTGCAGGATGGCCATGTCGAACATCGCGTGCGCGAGCCACGCGCCCAGCATGGCGCCCAGCAGTTGCGCGGCGATGTAGGGCAGCAGGGCGCCCATCGGCAGTGCGCCGCGCCAGGCGAGCACCGCGCTCACGGCGGGATTGAAGTGCGCGCCGCTCACAGGGCCGAAGACTTCGATCAGGATGTAGAGACCGAAGACGGTGGCCAGGGTGTTGGCCAGCAGCGCGATGGCCACGTTGCCGCCCGACAGGCGCTCGGCCATGATGCCCGAGCCGAGCACGACTGCGAGCAGCAGCATGGTGCCGAGCGCCTCGGCGGCGAGGGGGCGCCAGAGAGTGCGTTCCATCGCCGTCAGCTCCGCGAGATCTCGGCGAGCGCCTGCTGCAAGTCGGCGCGGCCGATGCGGTCGAGCGGGAGCTGCAGCAGCTGCAGCATGCGGTAGCCGATGGCCTGGCGCGTGAGCTCGAAGGCGCGACGCTTGCCCTCGTCGCCGCCCTCGGCATTCGACGGGTCGGGGTAGCCCCAGTGCACCTTCACCGGCTGCCCGCCCGTGCCACCGAAGAAGACCGGGCACTGCTCGGCCGCGGCGCTGTCGCACACGGTGATGACGATCGACAGCGGCGGTGCGCCGTCCTGGCTGAATTCGTCCCAGCTCTTGCTGCGGTAGCCGGTGGTGTCGACCCCCGCGGCCTGCAGCGCCTCGATCGCGAAGGGATTGATGCGCCCGCTCGGTGCGCTGCCGGCGCTGTGGGCGCGGACGTCCTTGCCGAGCTTCGCCGCCCAGTGGTTGAGCATGCCCTCGCTGAGCACGCTGCGTGCCGAGTTGTGGGTGCAGAGGATGAGAACGTGGGTGGTCATGGGTGTCAGCCTTGGGCGCCGATGTCGCGCACGGCGTGCTGCAGCGAGAGCTTGTCGAGTGTGGCGAGGGGCAGCGCGAGCATGAGTTCGATGCGCCGCTTGAGCAGCACTGCCGTGTCGAGGAAGGCTTGCTGTTTCTGCGCCTCGCTGCCCTCGACGGCCGCCGGGTCGGGCATGCCCCAGTGCGCCGTCATCGGCTGGCCGGGCCAGACCGGGCACACCTCGCCGGCGGCCTGGTCGCAGACGGTGAAGACGAAGTCCATGGTGGGCGCGCCAGGCTGCGCGAACTCCTCCCAGCTCTTGCTGCGGTAACCCTCGGCCGGCAGCCCGAGGTGGCGCAGCGCGGCCAGTGTCATCGGGTTGACTTCGGGGCGTGGCATGCTGCCGGCCGAGAAGGCCTTGAAGCGCTCGTGTCCGAGGTGGTTCATCAGCGCTTCGGCGAGGATGGAGCGGGCCGAGTTTCCGGTGCAGATGAAGAGGACGTGGTAGGGGCGTGTCTTCACGGTTCGCAGGGTGAGCAGTTGAAAAAGGTTGGCGCTTCAGCAGTCGCAGGACTCGCTGGGCACGGGCAGGCAGGCCTCGCCTTGGCAGCAGTTGGCGGTGAGGAAACCCAGCAGCCCGTTCATGTGCTCGAAGGCGGCGCGGTAGATGAGGTTGCGGCCCTGTCGCTCCTGCGTCACGAGGCCCGCGTTGACCAGCTCCTTGAGGTGGAACGAGAGCGTGGCCGCCGGCACGCCCAGGTGCTCGACCATGGTGCCGGGGGTGAGGCCTTCGGGGCCGACGACCACGAGGGCGCGGAAGACCTGAAGGCGCAGGTCGTGGGCGAGGGCGGCGAGGGAGCGGACGACGTCTTTTTCTTCCATGATTCGATTATGTTGGAAATATCGTAGGGGCCGCAAGCGTTTTTTTCTCCGCACCCCTGCCGACCGGAATGTCCCTATCATCCTGGGCCATGCGCCGCTGGCTCCTGCTCTTCCTGGTCGTGCTCATGCCCTTGCGGGCCTGGGCGGGCGACGCCATCAGCCTGCACACGGCCAGCTCGCAGATCGCCCAGGTGGCGAGCGCGATGCCCGCCGACTGCCCGATGCACGCGGAATCGTCGTCCATGGCCGGGGGGCAGGTCGTCGGCCTGGCCTGCAACGCCTGCGACCTCTGCCTGCCGCTTGCCGAATTGGCCGCCGTCGACATCGACGCGCGTGCACCCGCCCGCCACGTGATGCGCGCGGCGCCGTGTGCCGCGAGCCTCGGCGTGGCGCCGGCGCCCGGCCTCAAGCCGCCGATCCGCTGAGTTCTCCACCCGAAGTCCGCCCGCAGGGTCCTGCGGCGCGCCGATTCGTGCCCCGGCCGATGCCGGGGCATCGTTGGAGATCCGATGAGAACACTGCTTTTGTCCCTGGCCATCGCCGGCTGCGGCACGGCCATGGCCGCCCCCATGGGCTTCAAGGACAGCTCGATGGCGATGGGCGACTTCAGCCCGGGCTGGCGCGAGGCCTGGGTCAACCATGCGTTGACCGCGCGCGATGCGGTCGGCGTCGGCGGCCTCTACATGCGTTCGGACGACAAGACGCGCCGCCGCACGCTCGCCGAGCTGACCTACACCCGGCTGCTCAAGCGCTGGAACATGGCGCACGCCCAGGCCAACGTGTGGCTCTTCGCGGGGCTCGGCGGCATCGAGGGCAACGACTTCCGCGGCACACGCACCGCCTTCGCGCCGGGGCTGCAGCTCGACTACGAGACCACCCGCATCTACCTGGCCGGCACCGCGCGCCTGTACCGCGCCCGGCACCTGAACCACGACTACGGCTCGGCGCGCGTCGGCTTCTCGTTCTACGAGACCGACTACGACGCGGTGCAGCCCTGGCTGGTGCTGGAAGCGCGGCGCATGCGCGGCCTGTCCGACGAGGTGGAGTGGACGCCGATGCTGCGCCTCATCCACAAGCGCTTCTTCGTCGAACTGGGCGCCAGCCAGCACAAGCAGGCGCGGTTCAACCTCATGTACATCTTCTGAAAGGAATTCCCATGAACACCTTCCGCAAGACTTTCCTCTCCGTCGTGCTGGCCTGTGCCGCACTGCCCACGCTCGCCGCCACCAGCGTGAAGGCCACCGTCAACGGCATGGTGTGCGCCTTCTGCGCGCAGGGCATCGAGAAGCGGCTCTCCGCGCTGCCGGCGGCCCAGGCGGTGCACGTGGACCTGAAGAACAAGCTCGTGGCCGTGGAAGCCCGCGAGGGCCAGGTGCTGGACGACAAGGCCATCCGCGCCGAGATCGCCGATGCCGGCTACGACGTGGTGCAGCTTGAGACGGTGCAGCAGTCGGTGGCCGAGATCAAGGCGGCGAGCGGCGCCAAGGCGAAGAAATGAGCGCCGATGGCGTCGCCGAGTCGCGCGCCGGCTTCTGGGGCGCGCTGCTCAGCCTCTTCGCCAGCTCCGGCACGCTGGTGTGCTGCGCGCTGCCGGCGCTGCTGGTGGCGCTGGGCGCCGGCGTGGCGCTGTCGTCGCTCGTCTCCGTCTTCCCCCAGGTGGTCTGGCTGAGCGAGCACAAGGAGGCGCTCTTCGGCGTGGCCGGGCTGGGTCTGGCCCTGAGCGGGTGGCTGCAGTGGCGGGGCCGCAGCGCGCCATGCCCGGCCGAGCCGCGCCTGCGCGACGCCTGCCTGCGCACGCGCAGGGTGTCGTCGCGCCTCTTTTCGCTCAGCCTCCTGGCCTACCTCGTGGGCGGCTGGTTCGCGTTCGTGCAGCCCTTGCTTTGACGACCACGCCGACGCCGCAATACCCGCGTACACCAGACGGTGTACTCAAGCCAAACCGCCCCGACCCGCTCTAGATTCGCGCGCCTTTGAAACGGTTCAACCGTGGAGGCTCTCAACCCACACAGGGAGACAAGCGTGACTCTGAAGCTCAAATCCTGGGCCGCGGTGCTGGTCGTCGCACTCGGCTTCTCGCTCGGCGCGCCGGCCACCGCGGCCGTGCCCAGCCCCCACGTGATCGGACCCGTGCCGGCCAGGACGCCGGGCGATGCCTCGCGCGACTACCCGTGGATGTCGACGATGCACAACCTCGCGGCCGTCGGCTACGTCGAGGAAGAGTTCTTCATCGAAGGCACGGCGAGCCGCTACAACACCGCGGTGCCGCTTGGCAGCAACGGCACGGTGGTCAGCACCGGCCACCCCTACCGCACGCGCATCCTGGTGCGCCGGCCGGTGAACCCCTTGAAGTTCAACGGCACCGTGCTCGCCGAATGGCAGAACGTGACGGCGGGCTACGACCTCGACGCGATGTGGGGCGGCTCGTTCGAGCACATGATCCGCTCGGGCTACGCCTGGGTCGGCATCTCGGCGCAGCGCGTGGGCGTGCAGGGCACGCCCAACGGCCTCGCGAACTGGAGTGCCACGCGCTACGGCTCGCTCGACGTGACCGCCGGCGGCAGCGTGGTCGACGACTCGCTCTCGTACGACATCTACGCTCAGGCCCTGCAGGCGCTGCGCCAGCCGACAGGCGTGCGCCCGCTCGGCGAGCTGCAGGCCCAGCGCGTGTTCGCGATCGGCGCCTCGCAGTCGGCCGGGCGGCTGGCGGTGTTCATCAACGCGCTGCATCCGCTGATCGGCGATCCGGTCGACGCCTACCTGCTCTACATCGGCGGCGGGCGTGTGCGCACCGACCTCACGGTGCCGATCTTCAAGCTCATCTCCGAGACCGACGTGCCGGTTCAGGTGGCCTCGCGCCAGCCCGACACGCCGCTCTTCCGCTTCTGGGAAGTGGCCGGCACCAGCCACTCGGGCCGGCGCACCGTGCTCAACACGCGGCCGCTGCTGGCGCGCGACGGCGTGGCGCCGACCGTCGGCGAATGCGCGCGACCGCCGTATACCCGCGTGCCGGTGCAGTACGTGACCAACGCCGTCTACGACCACATGGTGCGCTGGGTGCGCAGCGGTGTGCAGCCGCCGAGCGCGCCACCGGTCGCCACCGAAGGCGCGGTGATCCAGCGCGACGCCTACGGCAACGCGCTGGGCGGCATCCGCCTGGCCGAGTTCGCGGTGCCCACCGCGCTCAACAGCGGCGCCAACACCGGCGCGGCCTTCTGCATCCTCTACGGCAGCTACGTGCCCTTCGAGCAGGGCGTGATCGACCAGCTCTACCCCACGCAGGGCAGCTATGTCGTGCCGGTCCTGCGCCAGGCGCACGACACGGTGCGCGACGGCTACGTGCTCTGGCAGGACGCGCTGCGCACGAAGCACCTGGCCGTGCATTCGATCGTGGGCACCGGCGCGCCCTGCAGCGCCACCTGCCGTGCCGCACAGGACCTGCTGGAGGCGAGCTACTTCTACCTCTACACCAGCGGCGCCGACGACGAACTCGCGCACAAGGTGATCCACGCCATCAAGGCGCTTGCGCGCGGCGAGGCGGCGGGCGGGCAGTCGCAGGCCCTCGCGCACAGGCTCGTGCGCCACACGCTCGATGACTACATCGACGACGTGCAGCGCCTGAAGGCCAAGGGCCGCCTGTCGCCGGTGGCAGCCAACGAACTGGTGACCGGCGCCAGCGCGATCCTCTCGGCCTTGCCCTGACAGTGCTGCGGCCGGGCGGCTCAGGCCGCCTGCCGCAGGGCCTTGGCGGCCGCCACCATGTTGGCCAGCGCCGGGATCACCTCGGCCCATTGCCGGGTCTTGAGCCCGCAGTCGGGGTTGACCCACAGGCGCTCGGCCGGCACGCGCTCGGCCGCCTTGCGCATGA
>DASWSY010000269.1:0-3692 GCA_036402415.1 Rhizobacter sp.
CGGTGCACCGCGAGACGCGCCTCACCAACTCCATCCACCGCGACTGGCCGGCCTTCAGCCTGGTGGGTGCGATGCCTGCGCGCGGCAGCGATCTCGCACGCGAGATCGAGATCGCACTCTCGCTCAGCCCGGCGCTCATCCGCGCCAAGACCACGCAGTCGGCCGCCGTGGCGGTGTACTACCTCTCGGGCCAGGGCTTTCACCTCGTCTATCCGCCCGCGCAGGACGACCTGCAGCTCTTCACGCCCGACATGCTGCAGGGCGTGGCCTACCGCAGCGGGCTCGTCGCCTCCAATCCGGGGCGCCTGCCCGCGTGGTCGGCGGCCTACGACGACCCGAAAGGCAACGGGCTCATCAGCACGCTGGCCATTCCCATCGACGACGCCGAAGGCCACTACCGCGGCGTGGCCGCGATGGACTTCCAGCTCGACAACCTCTCGCAGTACCTGCGGCGGCCGGCGCTCGGCATCGCCACCGCCTTCATCCTGAACGAGGACGAGCGGGTCATCGCCCATCCCACGCTGGTGCGTGTGTCGACCGAGCAGGCGCCCACGCTCGACGAGGTGGCGCAGACACGCGGCGCCGTGCCCGGCAGCTGGGCCTTGCTGAGCACCGCGCCCGCCAACAACCGGCTCCAGCTGGGCGCCGAGGCTGCGGCCGTGTTCGACATCGAGGCCACGCCCTGGCGCTACGTGCTCATGGTCGACCGCAGCGAGCTGCGTCTCACGGCCCTGCGCGGCATGTGGGTGGAAGCCTGCGGCGTGGTGGTGCTGCTGTGCCTGCTGGGCTACGCCGAATCGCGCCGCCGCCATGCGGTGGTGGCGCTGCGCCGCAAGGCGGCCGAAGAGGTGCTGCAGGCCGCGCCCGCGCCGGTGGCGGTGATGCGCCAGTCCGACATGTCCATCCTCGTGGCCAACGATGCGCTGATCCACCTGTTCGACGCGCCGGCGCCCGGTGACCGCGAGGCCGTGGCCGAAAGCGCCCATCGCCAGTTGCGCGAGCTGATCCAGTCGCTCACCGAGCAGACGCTGAGCGACGTCGACACCATGGCCAACCGCCCGCTGCTGCGCGCCGACGGCACGCCGCTGTGGCTGCTGGTGCGTTGCGTGCCGGTGGTGCACGAGGAAGAGCCGGCCTGGCTGTGCAGCCTGACCGACGTGAGCGCGCTCAAGCAGACGCGCGACCAGCTCGAAGCCCTGGCCACGACCGACCCGCTGACCGGCGCCCTCAACCGTCGCGCGGTGAGCGAAGCCGCGCAGGCGGAGCTGCGCCGCGCCCGCCGCCACGGCAAGCCCTTCGCCGCCTTGCTGCTCGACATCGACCACTTCAAGCGCGTGAACGACACCCACGGCCACCAGGCCGGTGACCGCGTGCTGCAGCAGGTGGCCGCCGCCTGCGGCACGCAATTGCGCGAGATCGACCGCTTCGGCCGCTGGGGTGGCGAGGAGTTCATCGTGCTGCTGCCCGAGACCGATCTCGACGGGGCGCAGGTCGTCGCCGAGCGGGTGCGCCAGGCCGTGGCCGCCTCGAGCGTGGCCGGCAACGACGGCCTGCCGATCGCCATCACCACCAGCATCGGTGCGGCGAGCCTGAGCCCGCACGACGAGCACCTCGAAGCCTTGCTGGCACGCGCCGACACCGCCCTCTACCAGGCCAAGCACGACGGGCGCAACTGCGTGCGTGCGGCACCGGCGGTCGCCACGCCCGCTCTTGCGCCGGCCGACCCGGCGCAGGACACGGTCGACGCCTGAACGGCTGGCGATCTCAGGTGCCGGCCTCGCCGCGGCGCAGGGCCGCGGCCCGGTCGGCGATCGCCCGGCGTTCCGTCTCGCCGACCCGCGTGAGGTTCTTCGCCTGCAGCGACATGCGCGGGTTGCGCAGCAGCATCGCTTCATGGCGCATGAGGAAGTCCCAGTACAGCGTGGTGAAGGGGCAGGCGGCATCGCCGGTGCGCTGGCCCGGGTCGTAGCGGCAGCCCTTGCAATACGGGCTCATGCGCTGGATGTACTTGCCGGTGGCGATGTAGGGCTTGCTGCCCATGAGGCCGCCGTCCGCGTACTGGCTCATGCCCAGCGTGTTGGGAAGCTCCACCCACTCCACCGCATCGACGTAGACCGCGAGGTACCACGCGTGCACCTGGCGCGGCTGCACGCCGAGCATCAGCGCATAGAGGCCGGTCACCATCAGCCGCTGGATGTGATGGGCATAGCCGTGCGCGAGCGTCTGCGTGATCGTGTCGCGCAGGCAGGCCATGTCGGTCTCGCCGGTCCAGTACCAGGCCGGCAGGTCCTGCTCGGCGCCGAGCGCGTTGCGCTCCAGGTAGCCGGGCATCTGGGTCCAGTAGACCCCGCGCACGTATTCGCGCCAGCCGAGGATCTGGCGGATGAAGCCTTCGGAACTCGCCAGCGGCGCGCGGCCCTCGCGCCAGGCGCGTTCGGCCGCCTCGACCACCTCGCGCGGGTGCAGCAGCTTGAGGTTGAGCGCGGCCGAGAGATGAGAGTGGTAGAGCCACGGCTCGCCGGGCCACATCGCGTCCTGGAAGTGGCCGAACGAGGGCAGGCGCTCGTCGATGAAGGCCTGGAGCGACCGCAGCGCCTGCGCGCGCGTGACGGGCCAGGCGAAGCCGTCGAGCCGGCCCGGGTGGTCCGCGAAGCGCCGGTCGACCAGCGCGAGCACCTCGCGCGTGGTCGCATCGGGTGCGAAGCGCGTCGGCGGCGGCACGGCCTGCGGGCCCGACGGCGGAAAGGCGGCGCGGTTCTCGGCATCGAAGTTCCACTGGCCGCCGGCCGGCACGTCGTCGCCGTCCATCAGCACGCGGTGGCGCCTGCGCTGCTCGCGGTAGAAGTACTCCATGCGCAAGCTGCCGCGGCGCCTGGCATGGGCCGCGAACTCGCGCACGGTGGTGAAGAAGTGGCGGTCCTCGCGGATGTCGAGCGGCACGGCGTTCGCCTGTGCCACCGCCTTGATCTCCTGCAGCACGCGCCAGTCGCCGGGCGCCGTCATCACGAGCTGCCGGGGTTTCAGGCGTTCGATGTCGGCCTGCAGTTGCGCGCCGAGGCTGTCGTCGTGGCCGGGCCTGTCGTCCAGCCGGGTGTAGTGAAGCGGCCGCCCGGCGGCCTGTAGCGCGATCGCGAAGTGGCGCATCGCCGCGAGGAAGAGCGCCGTGCGCGGCTTGCTCGACCAGACGTGGGTCGACTCCGCGGCGGCCTCGCACATCCACACCGCATCGGTGCCGGGGTCGAAGCCATCGAAGGCGGCGGCGCCGAGGTCGAGCTGGTCGCCCAGCACCACGACCAGGGCGCGCAGCTCAGCCACCGGGCTCGGGTGCGGCGCCGGTGGCTGGGGCCGGCGTCAGGCGACGGTGCTGTTCTGCGTGATGCCCGCGATGGCCCATTCGCGGCTGCCATCGGTGGGCTTGACCAGGTGCCAGACCTCGTCGAAGGCCTCGGCAGCCTGCTCGGCTTCCTCGCGCACCAGGCCGTGGAAGCGCACGCTGACGATGTACTGGTCGGCCTCTTCGGCGTAGTCGACCACCTCGGCGTCGAGCTGCACCACGTCGGTCTTCTGCGCGGCACCGCGACGGTCCTGCAGCTCCAGGCGGAACACCGCGAACATCTCGGGCGTGGAGAACTGGCGCAGGTCGTCGAGGTTGCCCGCGTCGTTGGCCGCCTGCATGCGGATGAAGATCAGCT
>DASWSY010000270.1:0-10633 GCA_036402415.1 Rhizobacter sp.
GGCAGGTGGTAGGCGAGCTGCTTGAAGAGCTCGTCGTGCAGGCCGAGGGCGCCAAGCTGCCCAAGATCTTCTGCGTCAACTGGTTCCGCAAGGGCGCCGACGGCAAGTTCATCTGGCCGGGCTACGGCGAAAACATGCGCGTGCTGAAGTGGGTGCTGGACCGCGTGGAAGGCACGGGCCAGGGCGTCGAGAACATCTTCGGCACCACCCCGCGCTACCAGGACCTCAACTGGACCGGCCTTGATTTCACGGCCGAGCAGTACGAGCAGGTCACCAACATCGACAAGGCCGCCTGGCAGACCGAACTCGGCCTGCACGACGAGCTCTTCAAGCAGCTCGCCTACCACCTGCCGGCCGAGCTGACGGCCACCAAGGCCAGGCTCGAAGCCCGCCTGGCCGCCTGACCGGCTGCGCGGCGAATGGAAGGGCGCCCTCGTGGCGCCTTTTTCGTTGGAAGCCGACAGCGCAACAAAAAAGCCCGCTGACGCGGGCTTTTTCTTGAGCTGCCGGGGGGCAGGTATCAGCGGTACAGCATCTCGTGGCGGTCGGCCGCGGCGTACAGCTCGGAAGCGAAGCGGGGATCGCTGCTTTCGAACTGATGGGCCATGGCACGGACCCGAGCCGCTTCGCGCGAGGGGTAGCGCGGCGCCGGCGTGCCTTCGGGCAGCGCCTTCACGAGGGCGGCGAACCACCCACCAATCGCGGAGGCCAAACGAGGCGCGGTGCGGGCTGGCGGGATCTGGAGGCTGATGGTCGTGGTGGTCATGGTGTGCTCCTTCGGGGCAACTTCTGCAACTCACAAAGAGTTCGCATTGGTGTGAATCCTAGGGAAACTACTAATAAGCGTCCAATCAAGATTGTGAATCCGTGATATTCACAAAGCGCATGTCGAGAACAAAATCACGTGATGAACTTCAAGACCTTGGATCTGAACCTGTTGCGTGTCTTCGATGCCGTGATGGCCGAGCGCAACCTGACCCGCGCCGCGGCCCGCCTGGCCCTGACGCAGCCGGCGGTCAGCAACGCGCTGCGTCGCTTCAGAGAGTCGGTCGGCGAGGAACTGCTCACACGTGCCACCCATGGCGTGGTGCCGACGCCGTTCGCCGAGCGGCTCTGGCCCCAGGTGCGGGCCGCGCTCGACCAGCTGCGCGCCGCGCTCGACCCCGGCGACTTCGACCCCCAGCGCGACCCGGTGAGCTTCCGCCTGGCGATGGCCGATGCCACGGCCGCCGTGCTGCTGCCGCCGCTCATCGACCACATCGAGGCCCACCGGGCGCTGGTGAACCTGCGCGTGATCCCGCTCACCACACGCGATCCGCGCGCCCTCGTCGAGCGCGGCGAGATCGACGTCGCCGTGGGCTACTTTCCCGAGGCGGTGGCCGAGCTGGTGTCCCAGGGCGCGCAGAGCGCCTTGCGCCACCAGCGCTTGAACGAGAGCGAATACGTCTGCGTGATGCGGAGCGGCCACCCACTCGCCCAGGGCGAGCTGACG
This sequence comes from Rhizobacter sp., assembly GCA_036402415.1. GTDB lineage: Bacteria > Pseudomonadota > Gammaproteobacteria > Burkholderiales > Burkholderiaceae_C > Rhizobacter. The sequence goes on from DASWSY010000270.1 coordinate 1,493, forward strand.
CTGGATGCCTTCTGCGAGGCGCATCACCTGCTGGTCAGCTTTTCCGGCCGGCCGCACGGCTTCGTGGACCAGGCACTGGCGGCGCTCAACCGCACCCGCCGCATCGTGCTCACGGTCAACCAGTTCTTCACCGCCGGGCGGGTGGTGGCCCGCAGCGACCTGCTGACGGTGCTGCCGGCCTCTTTCGTCGTGGCCACCGGCTACCAGTCGCAGCTCGTGGAGCGCCCCTTGCCGATGCCGATGGCTCGCATCCACGTCGAGTCGATGTGGCACATGCGGCATGACGGTGCCAGCGCGCACCAGTGGTTGCGCGACCGCCTCGTCGAGGCCGCACAGCCCCGCCCTGGCACGACAATCCCCGCTCCACCAGCCGCCCCAGCTTCCTGACATGGCCACCCACGCCGATCTCACCGACGCCGAATTCGCCGAACTCGACGACCTGCTCCTCGCCACCCCCGAGCCGCTCCAGCCGCTCGACGGGGTCATGCTCGACGGCTTTCTCTGCGGCGTGATCGTGCAGCCGGTGCTGCTCGAAGCTGACGCCTGGCTGCCACACGTCTTCGACTTCGACGGCCAGCCCCTGCCGGACGACGTCGACACCGCGTGGCTCGAACGCACGAAGGCGCTGATCCTGCGCCGCCATGCCGCGCTCAACCGCGGGTTGGCCGAAGAGGGCTGGTTCGACCCCTTCGTGCTTGAGTTCGACGAGGAGCATCCGCGCGAGCAGCCACCCGAAGGCGAGCCCGACCCGCTGGCCGGGCTGAGCGAGGTGTCGCAGGCGCTGATGCCATGGGTTGCGGGCTTCCAGCACGCGGCGCTGTGTTTTCCCGACCTGTCGGAGATCCCCGACGATGCGGTGATGTCGGCCATGGCCCGCCTCTACCGGCACCTGCCGCCCGAAACCGACCAGGAAAAGGAAGTCGTCGCCACGCTCGACCGCGAGCACCCGCTGCCCACGCTCGACGAGGCCATCGGTGACATGGTCGCCGCCGTGGCCGACCTCTACGACCTCACGATGGACGAGCGCTACAAGGTCGAGACCGTGCGCCGCGAGGCGCCGAAGGTCGGCCGCAACGACCCCTGTCCCTGCGGCAGCGGCAAGAAATTCAAGCAGTGCCACGGGGCCGCATAGGGCTCACATCCACCGGTGCGCCTTCAACTTCTCTCCGACCTGCACCTCGAGACGGAGGACTTCCGGCCCGAGCCCGCTCCAGATGCCGACCTGCTGATCCTCGGCGGCGACATCGACAGCACCTGGGAGGGCCTCTCGCACTTCCGCGGCTGGCCGGTGACCGTGCTGATGGTCGCGGGCAACCACGAGTTCGACGACCGCGACGTGCGCACCACCTGGCCGCTGCTGCGCGCGCGGTGCGAAGCGATGGGCATCCGCCTGCTCGAACGCGAAAGCCTCGTGCTCGCCGACCCGCAGGGCCGGCGCATCCGCTTCGTGGCGACAGTTCGCTGGTGCGACTTCGACACCTTCGGTGAAGCGCAGCGCGAGAAGGCGATGCGGGCCGGCCGCTATTTCATGCACGTGCAGCGCTCGACGATCGACGGCCTGCCCTTCGACGCCGACCTCGTGCGCGAGGAGGCACTGGCCTGCAAGCGCTGGCTCGCGGCCGAACTGGCCGCGCAGCCCGAAGCGTGGGACAGCACCGTCGCCCTGACGCATTTCGCGCCCAGCCTGCGCAGCGCCGACCCGCGCTACGGCCACCAGGCGGGCACCGCCAGCTTCTGCAACGCCGACGATGCACTGCTGCCGCTGGCCGACGTGTGGATCCACGGCCACCTGCACTGCCGCCACGACTACACCGTGGGCCGCACGCGGGTGGTGTGCAACGCGCGGGGCCACGCGCACCGCGGCGAGGCCGAGGGTTACGACCCGTTCTTCGTGCTGGAGGTCTGAGCCTTGCCGGCCAGACCGTCGAAGCAGGTCGACATCAGCATCTCGATGATGCGTTCGTCGCTGTGCTGCCCGCCCGCCTTGAGCAGCCCCAGCACCGGGTCGCAGGCACGCGCGAAGAGGGTGTAGAGCACCACCTCCGGCGGCAGGCCCGGGTTCAGGTCGCCGGCCTGTTGCGCTGCCACGATCCATTCGCCCAGGCGTTCGCTGACGTCCATCAGGCGGTCGAGGTAGGGCTTGTTCGCCATCAGCGAGGCCCGCAGCGCCGAGTTCTGGGCCGGCAGCGAGGGCATCTCGCCGGCCAGCTGAACCTGCATGGTCCAGCGCGCCACGGCCCGGAGCTGGTCGACCGGGCGCCCCTCGGGCGGCAGGGTGTCCATGAAGGCCTGCGCACGCTGCAGCACCCGCACCATCGCGGCGCCGGCGAGCTCTTCCTTGGAACTGAAATGCTTGTAGAGGCTGGCCTTGGCGATGCCGACGTCGGCGGCCACCTCGTCGACCGTCATGATGTCGAAGCCCTTTTCGGCGAGCAGGCGGTTGACCGACGCGAGGATGGCGTCCTCGCGCGCCCGCAACACCTGTTCCTTGAACGACACCTTGGCCATGGGGCCGATTCTAGTCAGCGCGCGGCGGGCGCGTACGCGTCGGTCGCGAAAGGACTTCGGCGTGCAGCGCGCTACCGGCCAGTCCTGACGCCGGGCTCAGCGACGCGGCCGACGGTCCAGGCGTTCGCGCCACCGGCTGTCGCCGGTGTCAGCCGGAGCGGAGACTGACGGATCGTCCTCCAGCGGGCCCAGGCTCGCATCGAGCCCGAACGCCGTGCCCATGTCGCCCGGGTCTGGCTCGTCGGCAGCCGCCTGGCGGTTCGAATCCAGTCTCATCCAACGCGGGAGCAGGTTCATGGTGGGCCTCGTGCCTGTGCTGCTGAGGGCCAGTGTGAGCGGGCGCGCGGCGGGCGATGGGCGGATATGCGGGCGGCGGCGGGTGCTTTTGAGGCTCAAGTCGCAGCACGCGCGACGACGTGCGCTTGCCCACAAGGCCCCCGAGGGCGTTCGCTGCACTGCTTCCAAGGTCCGCCGAATCCCTCCATAGTCGGCGCAAGCAGATCAATCCATGGAGGTCGTCGTGAGGCGGCAGTCGATTCGGGCCCTGACTTGGCTCACCGTGCTGGCGGCGGTGGCCAGCGCGGTGCTGCTCGCCGTGGAAGACACGGCGCTGCCCGAGTTGGCGCGCCACAGTGTCCAGGCGCTTCAGTTGCGCTGAACACGGCCGGGCTGGGCCAGCGAAGCCTTGGCGCCGGCGACCAGGGCGTTGCCGACGCGGTCGAGCAGCGCGACACGCTCCGAGGGCGAGGCACCATCGGGCCCCAGCCGCCACTGGTGCCAGTACAGTCGCACGTCGAGCTCCACCTCGGGCCGGAGGGCGACCAGCGCGCCGCTGTCCATCAGGCCGCTCACCTGCAGCCGTGGCACCACACCGACCCCCCAGCCCATCAGCGCGGCACGCACATAGGCTTCCGACGAGGGCACGAAGATCTCCTGCAGCCGTGGCGAGCGCACCCCGAAGGCCCGCGACACCCACTGCGTCTGCATGTCGTCCTTGCGGTTGAAGACGAGGAAGGGCACCTGCGCGAAGTTGCCGCGGTCAAGCCCCCGCGGCAGGTGGCGCACGACGAAACCGGGGCTGGCCACCGCCGTGTAGCGCATGCTGCCCAGCGGCACGACGCGGCAGCCGCGCAGCGCCTCCTTGACCGTGCTCACGCAGCCGAGCACCGCGCCCTGGCGCAGCCAGTCGTGGGTGAAGTTCTGGTCGTCGACCACCAGTTCCAGCGCCGCGCCGGCCTGCACCACCGCGTCGAGCGCCGGCATCACCCAGGTGGCGAGGCTGTCGGCGTTGACGGCGATCGGCAGGCGCTGCCCGCTTTGCGGGCCCACGCCGAGCTCCTGCGCCACGTCGGCCCGCATCGCCTGCATCTGGCGCGCGAAGCGCAGCAGCACCTTGCCGGCGTCGGTGAGGTGCAGTGGCCGCGAGCGCACCACCAGCAACTGGCCCACCTGGGCTTCGAGCGCGCGCAGGCGCTGCGACACGGCCGACTGGGTGATCGACAGGCGGTGCGCCGCGCGCTCGAAGTGGCCATCGTCGGCCAGCGCGGCGAGGCAGTCGAGCGCTGCCGGATCCAGGTCTTTCATAAGCAACTCTGATGAAGCACGACAAATATGAATGACGCTTCACATCGGCGCAAGCCCTTCCCACAATCCGCGCCATGCTGGGACACGCCTTTTTCCAGGGCTGGTTGATGACCGCCGGCCTGATCGTCGCCATCGGCGCACAGAACGCGCTGGTGCTGCGCCAGGGCCTGCTGCGCACGCACGTCGGGCCGGTGGTGCTGGTGTGCACCGTGTCCGATTGGTTGCTGATCGCGCTGGGGGTGTTCGGCCTCGGCGCGGCGATCCAGGCCTCGCCGCTGTTGCTGCAGGTCTTCCGTTATGGCGGTGCTGCCTTCCTGCTCGCCTACGGGCTACGTTCGGCCCTGCAGGCGTGGCGCGGCCAGGGCCACCTGGCGCACGAGGGTCCGCGCGCGGCCAGCCTGTCGGCCACGCTCGCGAGCACGCTGGCGCTGACCTACCTCAACCCGCACGTCTACCTCGACACCGTGGTGCTGCTCGGCAGCGTGGGCGCGCAGCACGGCGGCGACGGGCGCATCGCCTTCGCCACCGGCGCCGGCGTGGCGTCGCTGATGTGGTTCGTGCTGCTGGGCTATGGCGCCGCGGCGGCATCGCGCTGGCTGGAGCGCCCCGGGGTATGGCGGGCGATCGACGCCACGGTGGCGCTGGTCATGTTCACGGTGGCGGGGCAACTGCTCGCAGGAGGTCTTTCATGAAGGTGGTCGTGCTGGGGGCGGGCATCGTGGGCGTGAGCACCGCGTGGTACCTGCTGGAAGAGGGCCACGACGTGATCGTGGTCGACCGCCAGCCCGATGCGGCGCTGGAGACGAGCTTTGCCAACGGGGCGCAGATCTCGGTCAGCTATTGCGAACCCTGGGCACACCCGAGCGCGCCGCTCAAGGTGCTCAAGTGGCTGGCGCACGACGACTCGCCGCTGCTGTTTCGCCCGCGGCTCGACGTCCACCAGTGGCGCTGGGGCCTTGCCTTCCTCGCCAATTGCACGCATGCGGCCTTCGAGCGCAACGTGGCGCAGCTCGTGGCGCTCGGCCGCTACAGCCACGAGTCGTTGAAAGCCCTGGTGGCGCAGACCGGCATCCAGTACGACCGGCTGGAACGCGGCATCCTGCACTTCTTCTGCAATGCGAAGGACTTCGACGGCGCGGCCGCCGGCGCCGCGATCATGCGCGGACATGGCGTCGACCGCCGCGTGCTGTCGCGCGAGGAGGTGCTGCAGGTCGAGCCTGCCCTGCGCGGGTTCGCGCAGCACATCGTCGGCGGCACCTACACCGCGAGCGACGAATCGGGCGACGCGCGCACCTTCACGCAGGCGCTTGCGCGCCGCTGCGAGGCGCGTGGCGCACAGTTCCTGTACGGCCACGACGTGGACGGCTTCGAGGTCGCTGGCGGCGAGCTGCAGGCGGTGCGCGTCCGCCAGCGCCACGAGACACGCACGCTGCGGGCCCACGCCTTCGTGGCGGCGCTCGGCAGCCACACGGCACCGCTGCTGCGCCCGCTCGGGGTGAACCTCGACATCTACCCCGCCAAGGGCTACTCGGCGACCTTCACCCTGCGCGAGCCCGAGCGGGCGAGCGTGGTCAGCATGATCGACGACACCCGCAAGATCGCCATCAGCCGCCTGGGCAACACCGTGCGCGTCGCCGGCACCGCCGAGATGGCCGGCTACGACAACGGCCTCGACAGCGCCACCGCGAAGGTGCGCTGCGCCGCGCTCGTGAAGCGCTATGAAGAGATCTTCCCCGGCGTGGCCGACACCCGCGACCCCCATTTCTGGGCCGGCCTGCGTCCGAGCACGCCCAACAACATCCCCTACATCGGCCGCACGCGCATCGGGCGCCTGTGGGTCAACGCCGGCCACGGCACCCTGGGCTGGACGCACGGCGCCGGCTCGGGCCGGGCGCTCGCGGCGCTGATGAGCGGCACGCGGCCGGCGCTCGACTTCGGCTTCTGCGGCGACCGTGCCGCCGCCCCCTGGCGCACCGCGGCCGCGTGAGCGGTCTCAGTAGTCGCTCGCCACGTACTTCTGGCCCGAGGCCTTGTAGCGCTCGATCGCGCGCTTGAGGTCGGCGTATTCGGTGCAGGCGCGGTTGCAGGCGGCGTCGAGCGCGGCCAGCCGCTGCTCGGCCTTGGGCAGGTCGCCCTTCATCAGGTAGAGCTCGCCGGAATACTCGAGCGTGCCGCGGTGTTGCGGGTCGATGCGCAGCGCGTCGTTGTAGTACTTCTCGGATGCGGCCAGATCGGGCGTCTTCGACTTGCGCAGGCTGTAGCCCATGAGGTTGTTCCAGTCGGCGCTGCCGGTGGCGTTGACGCGCTTGAGCTCGTCGATCGCGCCGCTCCAGTTGCGCGCGGCGATCTGCGCCCGGGCGCCGGCGAGCGTGTCCTTCTCTTTCGCCGCGGGCGCAGGGGCCGGGGCAGGGCCGAGGTCGGCGGCGTGCGCGGCCGACAGGGCCAGGACGAAGAGGCTCAAGCTGATGACGCGGGGAAACAGGTTCATGGTCGGGTCCTCGTGATGGAGCCGCCGGGAATCGGCGGCATGCAGGCACTTACGGCAAGCGCCCGGTCGGCGGACGCAGGGCCGACGAAAAAAAGTGTGGCGGCTACCAGAGCTTCACGCAATGGCCGCTCAGCACCGGGGGCTCGCTCGGGGCCTGTCCGGCCGAGGCGGGGGCCGCCTCGAAGCTCACCGCCAGGCGCGAGACCTTGAAGAAGAGCTTCTCGGAGGTGTCGGCCAGGGCGAGCGTGGTGCTCGCGCCCACCCGTGCGTCGGCCGGCAGCACGCCCACCGCGAAGGCCGCGCTGCCGTCCTGCGGGTAGGCCCAGAGCTGCGCGACCCGGCCTTCCGGCACGGCCAGGGGCTTCAGCAGTTTCACTGTCATCTGCCGACCATGGCGGAGCGAACTGGCCAGCAGCGCGGGCGTGCCGGCGGCGTCGGTGAGCAGCCCGACGTAGCTGGCGGGCAGCGCTTCGGCGCGGGGCTCCGGCCCGAGAAGGCCCGGCTCCAACCGCAGCACCACGCTGCACACCAGCACGCCGGCGAGCACGCCGCCTAGCATCTGCCACCAGGCCGCACGCCGCTTCGGCGGGGCAGCGAAGAGGCGCTGCTGCAGCCCCTGCCAGACGGCCGGCCGCGGCGCCATCGGCGGCAGGCCGGCGGCGAGCACGGTGTAGCGCTCCTGCCAGGCGGCGACCGCACGCTCGGCCTGCGGCGACTGGCGCAGCACCCGCTCGAAGCGCCGGCGCGCGCCGCTGCTCAAGGTGCCGAGCGCGTACTCGCGGGCCAGGCGGTCCAGGCGTTCGGGCGGCTGCAGGTAGTTCATGCGACCACGCCCCGCGCTTCGAGGCAATCCTTGAGCTTGTCGAGCCCGCGGCGCACCCAGGCCTTGGCGGTGCCGAGCGGCGCGTTCAGCGCCACGGCGATCTCGGTGTGCACCATGCCCTGGTAGTAGGCGAGCGCGAGGGCCTGGCGCTGCGACGCGCTGAGCGTGCCCATGCAGCCGTCGATGCGCGCCTTGGCCAGGCTCGCGGCGAGCAGTTGCTGCGGCTGCTGGGCGGCGTCGGCCGCGACCGCGAGCGCTTCCTCGTCGAGCTCGACGCTGCGCTGGCGCTCGGACTTGCCGGCGCGCAGGCTGTCGATGGCCTTGTTGCGCACGATGTTGATCAGCCAGGTCATGGGGCTTGCGACGAGCGGGTTGTAGCCGGCGGCGCCGTGCCAGACGTTCATGAACGATTCCTGCAGCACCTCTTCGGCGCGGTCCCGGTTGTTCAAGATACGGAAGGCGACGCTCAACAGATGCGCACAGGTCGCGTGATAGAGCCGCTCGAACGCCGCACGGTCGCGCAGCGCCACGCGGGCCAGCAGCGTGGGCAGGTCGTGGCCGGCGGAAGCGTCAGCGCTCATGGCGGCCGAGTCTACAATCGCGCCCCTTTTTCGCCGCCCTCCCATGTACTGCGCCATCGATTTCGGCACGTCCAACTCGGCGATCGCGATTCCCGCAGGTGCTGCGGCCGGCGGCGGGATGCGCCTCGTCGAGCTGGAGGCCGGCCATGTGACGATGCCGACGGCGGTGTTCTATTTCGCCGAAGGCCCCGAGACCCACGGCCCGCCGCGCGCCTTCGGCCGCGCCGCCCTGGCCGCGTACGTGGAAGGCGTGGACGGCCGGCTGATGCGCTCGATGAAGAGCATCCTCGGCACCAGCCTCGTCGACCAGACCACCGACGTGGGCGGCGGCCGCGGCGCGAAATACCTCGACATCATCGGCGGCTACCTGCTGCACCTGAAGACGGCCGCCGAGCGTGCGGCCGGCGCGCGCCTCGAGCAGGTGGTGATCGGGCGACCGGTCTACTTCGTCGACGACGAACCCGTGCGCGATGCGCAGGCCCAGGCTTCGCTCGAAGCGGCGGCACGCGCGGTCGGGTTCCGCGAGGTGCACTTCCAGTACGAACCCATCGCCGCTGCCCTGGACCACGAGCGCGGCGTGAGCCGCGAGGAGATCGTGCTCGTGGCCGACATCGGCGGCGGCACCTCCGACTTCTCGCTGGTGCGGGTGGGCCCCGAGCGGGCGATGCAGCTCGAACGCAAGCACGACATCCTCGCCAACCACGGCGTGCACATCGCCGGCACCGACTTCGACCGCCGCATCGAACTCGCGAGCATCCTCGGCGAGTTCGGCTACGGCGCCTTCGGCCCGAGCGTGAACGGCGCCCCGCCGCGCGAGGTGCCGAGCGGCGTGTACTTCGACCTCGCGACCTGGCACCTGATCAACACCGTCTACAACCCGGCGCGGGTGGCGGAGCTGCGCCAGATGCGCAGCTTCTACGCCGAGCCGAAGCACCACCAGCGCCTGATGACGGTGGTGACCGAACGGTTGGGCCACGAACTCGCGTCGCGTGCCGAAGAGGCCAAGATCGCGGTGGCCGACGGCGGCGAGGTGCGCATCGACCTCGGCCACGTGGAGCACCGGCTCGCCTCGACGCTGAGCGAGCCTCAGGCGATGGCGGCCCTGGAGGGCGACCTGGCGCGCATCGTGCAGGCCGCGCGCGAGACGGTGGCGCAGG
>DASWSY010000271.1:0-1957 GCA_036402415.1 Rhizobacter sp.
CGACCGCCGCGATGTGCTCGCCTCCACCCGCGCCGCGCTCGACTACCTGCAGAAGCTGCACAACATGTTCGGCGACTGGCACCTGGCGCTGGCCGCCTACAACTGGGGCGAAGGCAGCGTCATGCGCGCGCAGGCGCGCAACCGGCGGGCAGGCAAGCCGACCGACTACCTGAGCCTGCGCATGCCCAGAGAGACGGCGTACTACGTGCCCAAGCTGCAGGCGGTCAAGAACATCGTCGCGCGGCCCGCGGAGTATTCGATCGCCCTGCCGCCGCTGGCCAACCATCCCTACTTCCTGAGCGTGCCGATCGAGCGCGACATCGACGTCGACGTGGCGGTGCAGCTCGCCGGCATCTCGCGCGAAGAGTTCATGACGCTCAATCCGCAGATGAACAAGCCGGTGATCCTTGCCGCCGGCACGCCGCAGATCCTGCTGCCCTACGACAACGCGAGCCTCTTCGTGCGCAACGTCGCGGCCCACCGCGGCCCATTCGCCACCTGGACGGCCTGGGTCGCCCCCAAGACCCTGAAGCCGAGCGAAGCCGCCAAGCGGTTCGGCATCAGCGAAGCCGAACTGCGTGACGTCAACAAGATCCCGCCGCGCATGCTGGTCAGGGCGGGCTCGACGTTGCTCGTGCCGCGTTCCGAGACTTTACTGAAAGACGTGTCGGTGCACGTCGCCGACAACGCCGTGATGACGCTCGCGCCGGAGGCACTGCCGCCGCGACGCATCACCCACCGCGCCGCCAAGGGGGACACCGTGTCCTCGATCGCGCGCCGCTACCGCGTGAGCGCCTCGCAGGTGGCGGCGTGGAACAAGGTCGCGGCAGGCGCGAGCTTCGCCGCCGGCCGCAGCGTGATCGTCTACGTGCCGCAGCGCCAGCCCAGCGTGCGCAGCAGCACCAAGGCGAAGAAGCCGGCCATCAAGCGCAAGGCGACGAGCCCGTCGCGCAAGCGCCGCTGATCAACGCCGGTCGACCAGCGCGTGGGCGATGGTGCCCAGGTCCACGTACTCGAGTTCGCTGCCGATCGGCACGCCGCGCGCAAGGCGCGTCACCTTCACGCCTCGTGACCTGAGTGCCTCGGCAATCACGTGCGCCGTCGCTTCGCCTTCGGCGGTGAAGCTGGTGGCGACGATCACCTCGTCGACGCTGCCATCGGCAGCGCGCGTCACGAGTTGCTGCAGGCCGATGTCGTGCACGCCGATGCCGTCGAGCGGGCTCAGGCGACCCATCAGCACGAAGTAGAGGCCGCGGTAGCTGCCGGTGCGCTCCATGGCCGCCTGGTCGGCCGGTGTCTCGACCACGCACAGCAGTCGTTGCTCGCGCGTGTCGTCGAGACAGGTGCGGCAGATGGTGGCTTCGGTGAAGGTGTGGCAGCGTTCGCAGTGACGGATGTCGTTCACCGCCGAAGTCAGCGCCTGCGCGATGCGCAGCGCCCCCTGGCGGTCGTGCTGCAGCAGATGGAAGGCCATGCGCTGCGCCGACTTCTGGCCCACGCCGGGAAGGCGGCGCAAGGCCTCGATCAGACCCTCGAGCGCAGGTTCGGCCACGTCGTGCTCAGAACGGGAACTTCATGCCGGGGGGCAAGGGCATCCCGGCGGTGAGCTTGCCCATCTTCTCCTGCGACACCGTCTCGGCGCGGCGCACCGCGTCATTGAAGGCGGCGGCCACCAGGTCTTCGAGCATGTCCTTGTCGTCGGCGAGCAGGCTCGGGTCGATCGTGACGCGCTTGACGTCATGCTTGCAGGTCATGGTGACCTTGACCAGGCCGGCGCCGGATTCGCCGGAGACCTCGATCAGAGCGAGCTCTTCCTGGGCCTTCTTCAGGTTGTCCTGCATGGCCTGCGCCTGCTTCATGAGGCCGGCCAGCTGTCCTTTGTTGAACATTGCTATTCCTTCGCTTGTTCGGTTCGGGGCTTGATGCTTCCAGGCACGATTTTCGCGCCAAAGTCGCG
>DASWSY010000272.1:0-8235 GCA_036402415.1 Rhizobacter sp.
TGCCGTTGCAGCGCGGGCAGGTGATGTGGCTGCCTTCGCTGAGCGCCGGGCGCAGGCGCTGGCGGCTCAGTTCCAGCAGGCCGAACTTGCTGATCGACGAGAACTGCACACGGGCGCGGTCTTGCCGCAGCGCATCGCGCAAGCGGCTCTCGACCTCACGGCGGTTCTTCGACTCTTCCATGTCGATGAAGTCGACGACGATCAGGCCGCCCAGGTCGCGCAGGCGCATCTGGCGGGCGATTTCGTCGGCGGCTTCGAGGTTGGTGCGGGTCGCGGTTTCCTCGATGTCGCTGCCACGGGTGGAGCGCGCGGAGTTCACGTCGACCGAGACCAGCGCCTCGGTGTGGTCGATGACGATCGCGCCGCCCGAGGGCAGGTTCACCGTGCGCGAGAAGGCCGTCTCGATCTGGTGCTCGATCTGGAAGCGGCTGAAGAGCGGGGCATCGTCGCGGTAGCGCTTCACCTTGGGCGCGGCCTCCGGCATGACGTGCGTCATGAACTGGTGCGCCTGCTCGTAGATGTCGTCGGTGTCGATCAGGATCTCGCCGATGTCGGCGGTGAAGTAGTCGCGGATCGCGCGGATCACGAGCGACGACTCCTGGTAGATCAGGAAGGCGCCCTTGCCCTCTTTGGACGCGGCGTCGATCGCCGTCCAGAGCTTGAGCATGTAGTTCAGGTCCCACTGCAGCTCGGGTGCGCTGCGGCCGATGCCGGCGGTGCGGGCGATCAGGCTCATGCCCTTGGGGTATTCGAGCTGGTCGAGGTTTTCCTTCAGCTCCTCGCGGTCTTCACCCTCGATGCGGCGCGACACACCGCCGCCGCGCGGGTTGTTGGGCATCAGCACCAGGTAGCGGCCGGCCAGCGAGATGAAGGTGGTCAGCGCCGCACCCTTGTTGCCGCGCTCTTCCTTTTCGACCTGCACCAGCAGCGAGTCGCCTTCCTTGATGGCGTCCTGGATGCGTGCGTTGCGCACGTCGGCGCCGTCGCGGAAGTAGTTCTTCGAGATTTCCTTGAAGGGCAGGAAGCCGTGACGCTCTTCGCCGTAGTCGACGAAACAGGCTTCGAGCGAGGGCTCGACGCGGGTCACGACCGCCTTGTAGATGTTGCCCTTGCGTTGCTCGCGGCCTTCGATTTCGGTTTCGAAGTCCATGAGCTTCTGGCCATCGACGATGGCCAGGCGACGTTCTTCTTGCTGCGTCGCGTTGATCAGCATGCGTTTCATGTGCGCTCCTACGCTGCGCTGCCGCCGGAGGCGGTCAGGCGCAGCTCATCCAACACGTCACCGCCGGGAAGACCCGGGGGCGACTCATCGATGCACGAGGAACGTGAATGAACCGGAAGGAATCGCCCTGGACTGCGGTGACGTTGGCCGATCAGCGAAGGATCGGAGGCCCGTCAGGCAGCGTTGGCGCGTGCGTGGCAGCGGGCAAAGGGCAGGGCCGTGAGGCATGGGGGGTGCGCCATCCGGCCACGGCGCTGCCGGCGCGACAGTCGCGCAAGGGCAGCGTGGGGTGGGAGATGGGGCACGTCATCCGCTTTGATCACTGGACGCGGGCCAGAGCCTTGCACGTGAGGCCGGCGCGGTGCGCGTCGGCAAGTTGCTTGTCTCTGGCTTGGAAACCTTTTGGCGAGGGTTCTTTCTTGTTTCTCTGCCGCACCGGGCGCGCGGCCGCCGTGTCACTTGGGGACCGGGCCTGCTGCATGCCGGGGTGCGTTGCATCACCTTTGGGCCACAACTTCTTTCGTGGCCCGGCCGCGTTGCGCTGGGTGACTGGCTGAGTGGGAGGCCGCTCGCGGCGTAAACTCAGAAAAATCAATCACTTACAGCGGAAACGTGGTGCGTCGCATTATAGGGGGCAAAGCGGAAACACCGGCAAGTCCGAGGCCTTCCGCCGCGCCGCCTGCGGTGCGGACGGTCGAGGTCGACGAAAGCTCGGAAGGCCAGCGGCTCGACAACTTCCTGGTGAAGCTGCTCAAGGGCGTGCCCAAGACGCATGTCTACCGGGTGATCCGGTCCGGCGAAGTACGGGTCAACAAGGGGCGGGCGTCGGCCGACACCAAGCTGGCACTCGGTGACAGGGTGCGGGTGCCGCCGGTGCGCATGGCCGACCCCAAGGCCGCACCGGCCGCGCCGGCGCGCGAGTTCCCGGTCGTCTTCGAGGACGAGCACCTCCTGGCCGTCAACAAGCCCGCCGGGGTGGCGGTGCACGGCGGCAGCGGCGTGAGTTCCGGTGTCATCGAGCAGCTGCGGCAGGCGCGGCCGACGGCCAGGTTCCTCGAACTGGTGCACAGGCTCGACAAGGAAACCTCCGGCCTGCTGCTGATCGCCAAGAAGCGCTCGGCCCTGGTCGCGCTGCAGGACCAGTTCCGCGGCCGCGAGACGGGCAAGACCTACGCGGCCCTGGTGCTCGGCACCTGGCCGGCCAAGCGCAAGGTCATCGACGTGGCCCTGCACAAGTTCCTGACCGCCGACGGCGAGCGCCGGGTGCGCACCGTCGACGCTGACCACGACGAAGGCCGCCGCTCCATCACCCTGGTGAACGTGGCCCAGGCCTATGCCGGCTTTACCCTGCTCGACGTGACCATCAAGACCGGCCGCACGCACCAGATCCGGGTTCACCTGGCCAGCGAAGGCCACCCGATCGCCGGCGACGAGAAATACGGCGACTTTGCGCTGAACAAAGCCCTTGCCAAGGGCGAGGCGGTGAAGGGCCAGCGCTTCGAGCGCATGTTCCTGCATGCGCGCCGGCTGCGTTTCGAGCACCCTGTGAACGGCGAGGCGATCGAACTCCTCGCGCCCTTGCCCGCAGAATGCGAGGCATTCCTCCAAGCCTTGCAGCCCCTCGCATGACCCGACCGCGACGCTTCGACCTCATCGCCTTCGACTGGGACGGCACCCTCTTCGACTCGACGGCGCTCATCGCGCGCAGCATCCAGGCCGCCTGTGCCGACCTCGGCGTGGCTGTGCCGAGCGACAAGGATGCAAGCTACGTGATCGGCATGGGCCTCATCGACGCCCTGCAGCACGCCGCCCCCGGCCTGCCGCGCGATCGTTACCCCGAGCTCGGCCAGCGCTACCGCCACCACTATTTCGCCAAGCAGCACGAGATCGTGCTCTTCAAGGGCACGATCGAGATGCTCAAGGCACTGAAGGCGCGCAACCACTGGCTGGCGGTGGCTACGGGCAAGTCGCGCATGGGGCTCAACGAGGCGCTGACGAGCGTCGAACTGCATGGCGTCTTCGACGGCACCCGCACCGCCGACGAGACCGCCTCCAAGCCCAATCCGCTGATGCTGCACGAGCTCATGCGCGAATTCGGCGTCGACCCCGAGCGCACGTTGATGATCGGCGACACAACGCACGACCTGCAGCTCGCCATGAACGCCGGCGCGGCCAGCGTCGGCGTGAGCTACGGCGCGCACACGCCGGAAAGTTTCGACCAGTACCGGCCGCTGCACATCGCCCATTCGGTGGCTGACCTCGACGACTGGCTCGCCCGCCATGCCTGAGCTCGAGTCCGACGCGCCGGCCGTGCGCCTGTGCGCATCGGGCGACCTCGCCGAGCGCGGCCAGGCAGTGCTCTTCGACGTGATGCATTTCCGCGAGAAGCTGCGCGGTTTCGCGCTGCGGCACGACGGCCAGGTGGTGGCCTACCTCAACCGCTGCCTGCACGTGCCCACCGAGCTCGACTGGCAGCCGGGCGAGTTCCTCGACGCCGACCGGGAGTTCATCATCTGCTCCATCCACGGGGCGAGCTACGCGCCGCGCGACGGCCGGTGCGTGGGCGGCCCCTGCGGCGGCGGCAAGCTCACCGCCCTCAAGGTGATCGAGCGCGACGGCGAGGTGTATTGGTATCCTTCCCGCGAGACCCGACCCGTCCCGCCTTCGCCGCCTCTCCCATGAACTCCGAAGACACCACCGCGCCGGCCGCCACGCCGGCTGAAGCCGCTGCCGCCGCGACATCCGCTGCGCCGGCGCCCGTCGCTGCCACTTCGCCTGGCGCGCTGGAACAGACCATTGCGCTCTTCGCCCGCGACTACCTCGCCGACCGACGCGCCGAGCGCCGCTGGCGTGTGTTCTTCCGCCTGTCGTGGTTGATCCTCTTTGCGCTCGTGCTGTGGATGGCGCTCAGCGCCCGCACGATGTCGACCGCGCCATCGGCGCCGCACACCGCGCTCGTCGAGGTGCGCGGCGAGATCTCGGCCGACAGCGAGGCCAGCGCGGAGCTGCTGGTTGCCGCGCTGAAGAACGCCTTCCAGGACGAAGGCGCGCAAGCCGTCGTGCTGCGCTTCAACTCCCCCGGCGGCAGTCCGGTGCAGGCCGGCATCATCAACGACGAGATCAATCGGCTCAAGGCCCTCTACAAGAAGAAGGTCTACGCGGTGATCGAGGAGGAGTGCGCCTCGGGCGCGTACTACATCGCGGTGGCGGCCGACGAGATCTTCGCCGACAAGGCCAGCATCGTCGGCTCGATCGGCGTGCTGATGGACGGGTTCGGCTTCACCGGCACGATGGAAAAACTCGGTGTCGAGCGCCGCCTCATCACCGCGGGCGAGAACAAGGGCATCGGCGACCCGTTCACGCCGCTGTCGGAGAAGCACCGCGCCTACACGCAGGCCATGATCGACCAGATCCACCGCCAGTTCATCCAGGTGGTGAAGGAAGGCCGCGGCAAGCGCCTGAAACTCAACGGCGAAACCTTCTCGGGCCTGTTCTGGAACGGCGAAGAGGCGGTGAAGCTCGGCCTGGCCGACCACCTGGGCAACCTCGACTACGTGGCGCGGGAGGTGGTGAAGGCCGAAGAGATCATCGACTACACGCCGAAGGAAAACGTGGCCGAGCGCCTGGCCAAGCGTTTTGGCGCGTCGGTGGGCGAGGGGGCGGTGAAGGCGATGCGCGGGTTGCCGTCGCTGCGCTGAGATCGGTGGCAGCCTGCCCGCGCTTGCCATCATGGCGGCGGGCTTCCTTAGAGCGGGTCAGTCGTCGGTTTGCTCCAGTGCCAGCAGCTCGGCCACCGTCTGGCGACGGCGAATGAGGCGGATCTTGCCCGCATCGAGCAGCACTTCGGGGATGAACGGCCGCGTGTTGTAGTTGGATGACATCGAGGCACCGTAGGCGCCGGCATCGTGGAACACCAGCAGGTCGCCCACCTTCGCCCGAAGCAGTTCACGTGTCTGCACGACCCCGCCTTCACCCTGGGTGAAGACGTCGCCCGATTCGCACAGCGGGCCCGCCACCACGGTGGCCGTGGTGGCGCGTGGCGAGTCATCGGCGGGCACGACGTCGATGCGGTGGTAGCTGCCGTACATCGACGGGCGCATCAGCTCGTTGAAGCCGGCGTCGACCAGCACGAAATGGTTGCGGCCCATCTGCTTGGTGGCGCGCACCTCGGCAAGCAGCACGCCCGATTCGGCCACGAGGTAGCGGCCGGGCTCCAGCTCCAGGTGGATGGCATGGCCCTGGGCCTTCGCGATCTCGCGGCGCGCCGCGTCCCACAGGCTGAAGTAGTGCGCGGTGTCGATCTGCGGGTCGCCATCACGGTAGGGGATCGACAAGCCACCGCCGGCCGAGATGGCCTCGATGGGCATGTCGACCTTCGCCACCAGCTCGACCATCGCGTGGCACACCTGCTCCAGGTGCGAGTAGTCGACACCCGAGCCGATGTGCATGTGCAGGCCCACGAGCTTCAACCCGTGCTGCCGGATCGCCGCCAGCGCCGCCGGCAGGTCGCTGTGCCAGATGCCATGCTTGCTGTGCTCGCCGCCGGTGTTGGTCTTGTTGCTGTGGCCGTGGCCGAAACCGGGGTTGATGCGCAGCCACACGCCGTGGCCGGGCGAGCGTTCGCCGAGCTGGTGGAGCATGTCGATGGAGCCGGCGTTGACCGGTACCTTCAGCTCGACGATGCGGGCGAGCGTGGCATGGTCGAAGAGGTCGGCGGTGAACACGATCTCGTCGCCACCTGCGGTGTAGCCCGCCGCGAGCGCACGCTCGATCTCGCCCAGCGAGACCGCGTCGACCTTCACGCCTTCGGCGCGCATCAGCCGCAGCAGATGCGTGTTCGAGTTGGCCTTCTGCGCGAAGCGGATGGTGTCGAAGGCGCGCAGCGCGGCGATCCGCTGGCGGATGGTGGCGGCGTCGTACGCCCAGCAGGGCGTGCCGTGGGTGCGCGCGATCTCGCGCAGGGTGGAGGCGGGAAACGGGTTCATGGTGCGCATCGTGCGCGAGATCGGTCATTCTGAAAAGTACTTGTTTGTCGATGATCCATTCAACATGGATATGCTTCGGGCATGAAGCTGAGCCACCGCCAGATCGAGGTCTTCCGCGCCGTCATGAACACCGGCAACGTGACGCAGGCGGCCCAGGCGCTGCACACCTCGCAGCCCACCGTCAGCCGCGAGCTCGCGCGGCTGGAGCAGGTCCTGCAGATGACCCTCTTCGACCGCGTGCGAGGCCGTCTGCGGCCGACGGCCCGTGCGCTGGCGTTGCTGGAAGAGGTGCAGCGCTCCTACCTCGGCCTGGAGCGCATCGCTGCGGCCGCACGTTCGCTGCGCGAGTTCGCGCAGGGCCGCCTCGCCATCGCCTGCCTGCCCGCACTGGCCCATGGCCTGCTGCCGCTCGCGGTGCAGCGCTTCGCGGCGGCGCACCCGCAGGTGGGCGTGTCCATCACGCCGCAGGACTCGCCGCTGCTCGAGGAGTGGCTCACCGAGCAGCGCTTCGACCTCGGCCTGTGCGAGCGCCTCCACGCGCCGGCCGCCACCACGACCACGACGCTGCTGCAGGCCGACGAGGTCTGCGTGTTGCCCGAGGGCCACGACCTGCTGGCGCGCCGGGTGTTGAAGCCGAAGGACTTCGCCGGCCAGGCCTTCGTGAGCTTCGCGCCGGCCGATCCCTACCGCGCGCTGGTCGATGCCCTCTTCGAGCGCGAAGGCGTGCAACGCCGGCTGGCCGTCGAGACGGCGAGCGCCGCGTCGGTGTGTGCGCTGGTGCGGCAGGGCCTCGGCGTGGCGATCGTCAACCCGCTCACGGCGATGGAGTTCGCCGGCGCGGGCCTGCAGGTGCGGCCGCTGTCGTTCTCGATCCCGTTCGCGGTGACGCTGGTGCTGCCGCAGTTGCGGCCGGCCAACCCGCTGCGCGAGGCCTTCGTCAGCGCGTTGCAGCAGGCAGCGGCCAGCGTGCAGACACGGTTGCGCGAGCTGCCGAAGCGGCGCTGACGATCACGCTTCGGCGGCCAGCACCTTCAGCACCGCCGGCAGCGCGGCCATGCGCTTGCGGTGCGCCGCCACCTTTGGAAAGCGGTCGGGGTCCACGCCGTCGCCTTCCATCCAGGTGGCCAGCGTGTAGAGATACGGGTCGGCGATGCTGTAGTGCTCACCCATCACCCACGGGCCCTGGAAGTACTCGGTCTCGATCATCTGGAAGCCGTCGCCCACCGTCTGCGGCACCTTGGCCTTCATCGCCTCCCACGCCGCCGGGTCGTCGGCCCAGCGGGCGCCGCGCCGGCCGTGGGCGTGCGCCACGTGCACCGTCGAGCAGAGGTAGCTGCAGAAGGCGTTGAGCTGGGCCAGGGCCCAGGGATCGTCGAAGGGCGCGAGTTTCGCCTGCGGAAAGCGCTGCGCGACGTAGAGCAGGATGGCGGGCGTCTCGGTCAGCACGCCGTGCTCGGTCACGAGCGCGGGCACGCGCCCCTTGGGGTTGAGCTTCAGGTACTCGGGCGAGCGCTGCTGCGAGGTCTTGAAGTCGACGCGCTCGATGCGGTAGTCGGCGCCGGCCTGTTCGAGCGCGATGTGCGAGGCGAGGGCGCAGGTGGCGGGGGCGGAGTAGAGGGTCAGCATGGCGGCGGCTCCTCGTCGGTCAGGCCTTCAGCATGCCCTTGGTCTCGATGAAGGCGATCACGTCCTTCAGGCCGGCCTGGGTCTTGAGGTTGCTCATCACGAAGGGCCGGTTCGGCCGCATGCGTTTCGTGTCGGCCTCCATCACGTCGAGGTTCGCGCCGACGTAGGGCGCGAGGTCGGTCTTGTTGATGACGAAGAGGTCGCTCTTGGTGATGCCGGGGCCGCCCTTGCGCGGGATCTTCTCGCCGGCGGCGACGTCGATCACGTAGATCGTGAGGTCGCTCAGCTCGGGGCTGAAGGTGGCCGCGAGATTGTCGCCGCCCGACTCGATGAACACGATGTCGGCCTGCGGGAACTTCTCCAGCATGCGGTCGACCGCCTCGAGGTTGATCGATGCGTCCT
>DASWSY010000273.1:0-1954 GCA_036402415.1 Rhizobacter sp.
GCTCACCGGCATCGTGGGCGTGATGGTGTCGACCTTCGTGCGCCAGCCGATCGACGCCTACGTGGACCTCGGCGAACGTGCCGCCCTCACCGACGCGGCCGACCTCGCGCTGCGCCGCATGGCGCGCGAGCTGCGCACCGCGCTGCCCAACAGCGTGCGTGTGGCGGGCGGCGGCACGTACCTCGAATTCCTGCCGGTGCGATCGGCCGGGCGCTACCGCGCGGCGGTCGGCACGAACCCGCTCGACAACATCCTCGACTTCGGTTCCACCACCGATGGCAGCTTCGAGGTGCTGGGGCCACCCGTCACCGCCGCGACCGGCGACCAGCTCGTGGTGCACAACCTCGGGCTGCCGGGCTCGGATGCCTACGAAGGCACCAGCCGCCGCACGATCACCAGCACCGGCGCATCGCTGGCGACGGTGTCGTACGCCGTGGGCGGCACCCAGTTTCCCTACGCCTCGCCGCACCAGCGCTTCCACATCGTCGGCGCGCCGGTGAGCTTCGGCTGCACACCGCTCGCCGGCGGCGCGGGCAGCCTGCGCCGCTACACCGGCTATGCCATCCAGGCGGCGCAGCCCACGTCCTCGCTCACGGCGCTCACCGGCGCCAGCAACGCATTGCTGAGTCCGTGGGTCTCGGCCTGCACCTTCGGCTACAGCGCAGCCGCCAGCACGCGCAACGCGGTCGTGACGCTGCGGCTCACGCTCACGAACGGCGGCGAAAGCATCAGCCTCCTGCAGCAGGTGCAGGTGGAGGGCTCGCCATGACGCGCCTGCACCACCCGCGCGGCTTCGCCATGGTGTCGGCCATCTTCCTGATGGTCGTGCTGGCGCTCCTGGGAGCGCTGATGGTGTCGATGTCGAACTCGCAGCAGATCGCCGCCACGCGCGACACGCTCGGCTCGCGCGCCTACTACGCCGCACGCGCCGGCATCGAGTGGGGCGCGTACCGGGCGCTGCAGAACAACGCGTGCCCGTTCACCGCCGCCCTGCCCAACGCCACCAGCACCACCGGCTTCTCGGTGCAGGTCACCTGCAGCACGAGCGGCCCCCACACCGAAGCCGGCACCAGCTATTCGGTGTTCCAGATCACGTCGACGGCGTCCACCGGCACGCTAGGCCAGCACGACCACGCGGAGCGGCAACTGCAAGCCGTGCTGACCCGATGAGCACCCGCTTCTTCCATCTCCTCGTGGCGGCCCTGGTGCTGCTGTGCAGCGGGCCGGCGCTCGCGGTCAACTACGTCTTCCCGGGCAACATGCCCGCCGGTTGCACCGGCAACGCCGGCAACTACACCTGCCCCGGCGGCAGCCTGGCTTACAACGACACCGTCACCGTCAACGGCACGCTGCCCGCCACCATCACGGTCAACGGCAACCTCAACACCAGCAACGCCCGCATCAACGTGTCGGGCTCCGCGAACAACCTCACCATCCGGGTGAACGGCACGCTGACCGCCGAGTACCGGGCGGTGATCAACGCCAACGTGCAGGCCACGGCGGTGAACGGCACCGGCAACGAGGTCGTGTGGGGCGGGAGCATCAGCACGACGAGCGGCGCGCTCAACATCGGCTATGACAACACCGTCGCCGGGAATCTCACCAGCACGAGCGGCGCCATCCGCATCGGCGGCATCTCGGAGATCGCCGGCAACGTGAGCTGCACCTGTGCGGTGGAGCTCGAGTACGACGCACGCGTGGCCGGCACGGTGAGCGCCGCGAGCCTGGTGGGCGACGGGCGGGTACACCTGCAGGGCAACAGCGTCACCACCACCGGCAACGTCGACATCGGCTACGGCTCGACACTGAGCGCCTCGGTCACCGCCGGCGGCACCATCCGCCTGCGCGGCAACATCCAGGCGGCCCAGTGCCTGCGCACCACGAACGCGTCCAACCTGCGGCTCGAATGGGCCGACCGCGCCAACGGCGGCGTGTGCTGCGGCGCACTCGGCTC
>DASWSY010000274.1:0-6704 GCA_036402415.1 Rhizobacter sp.
GGGCCGGCCTGGCGAACAGGGCCGCACACACAGACTCTGGATCGTCACTGGAGAGAATGGCCCGCAAATGAGGAGCAAGCCGGCGCGTGTCGGCGCGCAACACACGCTGCTTGACCGCCGCGATCTGCGACGGATGCATTGAGAAGGTGCGCAAGCCCATCGCCAAGAGCAGCTCCGTAAACGCCGGGTCCCCCGCCATCTCCCCGCAAACACTCACACCTTTGCCAGCAGCACGAGCACGATCGATGGTGTTCGCGATTAGTTGGAGAACCGCAGGGTGCCAAGGGTCGTAAAGATGCGCGACGGCCTCGTCCGCCCGGTCGATGGCGAGCGTGTACTGAATGAGGTCGTTGGTGCCGACGCTGACGAAATCGAAATACGGCAGCAGGGTCGGCAGAGCAAGCGCCGCGGCGGGCACCTCGATCATCGCGCCCACCTCGACATCGGCGTGAGCTCGGCCTGCTTCCGTCAATTGCTGCTTGGCACGCGCAATGGCTTCGAGCGTCATGCGGACCTCACTCAGGTGGGCCACCATCGGAATCAACAGGCGCACCTTGCCGTACGCGATGGCTCGAAGAATCGCGCGCAACTGCTGACGGAACATGCCGGGTTCCGACAGGCTCCAGCGAATGGCCCTCAAGCCGAGCGCGGGATTCAACGCGTGTTCGTGTCGCAGTTCCGCCGAGTTCATTCGGTCGAGTGGCTTGTCGGCCCCGATGTCCACGGTTCGAATCGTCACGGGGAGCCCTTTCATGGACTCGACCGCAGAGCGATATGCCTCGAACTGCTCCTCTTCGCCAGGCAGTTCGCCGTTGCGATTCATGAACAGGAACTCGCTGCGGAACAGGCCCACGCCCACCGCGCCTGCTTCCAACGCCGCGGCGGCGTCACCGGGCAGCTCGATGTTGGCCTGCAACTCGACGCGCTCGCCATCCAGTGTGACGGCGGGCGTATGCCGCAGCCGCGCGAGGCGGTCGCGTTCCAGGCCGCTCTGGCGCTGCCGGAACCGATACTCCTCCAGCAGCAGGGGCGAGGGGTCGACCACCACGATGCCGCTGTCCCCGTCGATCACCACCCAGTCGTCCTGCCGGATGATGTGACTGGCCTCGCGCGCGCCGACAACTGCCGGAATGTCCATGCTGCGCGCGACGATCGCCGTGTGGGAGGTGCGCCCACCCACATCGGTGATGAAGCCGGTGAAGACGCTTCGCTTGAACTGCAACATGTCGGCAGGCGCAATGTCGTTGGCGACAAGCACGAGCGGGTCTTCCCCGGCGAAATCCCGCGGGCCGACG
This sequence comes from Rhizobacter sp., assembly GCA_036402415.1. Classification (GTDB taxonomy): domain Bacteria; phylum Pseudomonadota; class Gammaproteobacteria; order Burkholderiales; family Burkholderiaceae_C; genus Rhizobacter. The sequence goes on from DASWSY010000274.1 coordinate 1,296, forward strand.
CCGGGCGCCGATGACCGGTCGCCACCGGAACCCCGCGCCAGGGCGCGCAACAAGCGCTCGACGACCTGCTCCAGATCGGCCTTGCGCTCCCGGAGATACTCGTCTTCCATGTCGTCGAACTGACGCGCGATGACCTCGAGCTGCGCCGAAAGCGCCCATTCGGCGTTGTAGTGACGCTCCTGGATCCACTGTTTGGTGGCGTCGGCGAGGGTTTCGTCGTGCAGCAGCAGCAGGTGCACGTCCAGCAGGGCCGACAGTTCGCCCGGCGCGTCGGGCGGCAGATCCCGCTTCAGGTTGCCCAGCTCTTCGGCCACCTCGTCGCGTGCGGCGCGCAGTCGCTCGATCTCCGCGGGGACCAGCTGCTCGTCGATGAAGTAGTGCGCCACGTCGACGCGGCTCGATGCGACGAGCACTGCGCGGCCGATGGCCACACCGCGCGACACGGGCAATCCAAAGACCTGAAAGCTCATGCGGAACATCCTAGCAGCGCCACCCGCGCCCGCGCTCGGTGCCGACCCGCGCCTGTCATGCGTGCGTCACGCCCGCTTCACGCCCCGGTCACGCCGACCCCGGACCATCGCGCCAGTTTCACCAGGAGCGAACCATGCGGGACCTTCCCTTGCCGACCCTGCCGATCTCGGCCTTGCGCGCCGACGCGCCACGGAGGTCACTTCACCCACGCTCGCACGCTGCCGACACTGCCGGCGCTCACGCGACTCGGTTTGAAGTGGTTTGGGCACGCGATGAGCGGGAAGTCCGCGAAGCACAGCGCCTGAGGCACCTCGTCTTCGCCGAGGAGATGGGTGCGCGCCTGAGCGTGCCCGCCGGTGCACCGGCCGGCCACGACATCGACATGTTCGATGCCTTTTGCGAACACCTGCTGGTGCGCGCACCGGGCGAATCCGGCCGGCCTGGCCCGGTGATCGGGACCTACCGCGTGCTGACGCCCGAATCCGCGCGTCGCGTCGGCGGGCTCTACAGCGAGACCGAGTTCGACCTCACGCGCCTGCGTCCGATGCGCGAAAAGATGGTCGAGCTGGGCCGCTCCTGCGTGCACCCTGCCTGGCGCTCCGGCGGTGCGATCATGGCGCTGTGGGGCGCCCTCGCGGAGTTCATGGTGCGCAACCGCCTCGACACCATGATCGGCTGTGCGAGCGTGAGCATGCGCGACGGCGGCCATTACGCTGCAAGCCTGTGGGAACAACTCCGCCACACGCACCTCGCGCCGATCGAGCTGCAGGTGACGCCGCGGCTGCCCCTGCCCGTCGACGACCTGCAGCACAACCTCGACGTGGAGGCGCCGGCGCTCATCAAGGGCTATCTGCGCTGCGGCGCCAAGGTGCTGGGCGCGCCCGCCTGGGACCCTGACTTCAACACTGCAGACCTGCCGATGCTGATGCGCATCGACGACCTACCGGCGCGCTACCGCAAGCATTTCCTCGGCGCCTGAGGGCGTCGGGAGCTCTCTACTCGCCCTCGCCGAACTTGTCGTTGATGAGGGCGCAGAGGGCGTCCATCGCGGCCTGCTCGTCGGGGCCGGAGGTTTCGATCTCGACCTCGGCACCCAGGCCTGCGGCGAGCATCATGACGCCCATGATGCTTTTCGCATTCACACGGCGCGAATTGCGGGTCATGAACACGTCGGACTGAAAGCTGCCCGCCAGCTTGGTGAGCTTGGCCGACGCGCGGGCGTGCAAGCCCAGCTTATTGCTGATGCTGATGTTTGCTTTGATCATTGGCACCCGGTTTGTAGGCTTGGTTCTGCGGCTTGGACGTGGCCACCTGCATCACCCCTTGGGTGGCACCGGCCACCGCGCGCGCCACCACTGCATCAAGCGGCTCGTCGGCGTAGCACAGCGAGCGCCACAGCATCGGCACGTTGACTCCCGCGATCACCTTCACGTGCAGGCCGTCGGCCAGGCGCTGCGCGACATTGCAGGGCGTGGCTCCGAAGACGTCGGTGAAGATGAGCGCATCCGGCTCGCTGACGCGCGCGAGCATCTCGCGCGCCCGGGCCTCGATTTCCTCGATCGGCTGGTCGGGCAGCACATCCAGCGCCTGCAGGCGCCCGCCGCAATCCGGGAAGGTGTGCTGGGCCACCGCCTTCAGCGAAGACGCGAGGGGCGCATGGGCAATGATCAGCAAGCCGGGCATCGGAGGATTATGAAAGGGTTCACCGCGCAGACGCCGCGGCGGTGACTTCTACGCCAGGTCCACGTCGCCACAAAAACCACAGATACGACACGCTGCAGCACACCCCCAGCAACGCAAAAGCCCCCTGGAACGCCGACACGGTGCTCCATCCCGCAGCCGTCAGGCCGTCGATCACCGCCCCGATGCCCCACTGCAGAGCGAAAACGCCCGCGAAGATCACGAGGTTGTAGGCCGACAGCGCCCGACCTGCGAGCGCTGCAGGAAAGGCCTGGCCGATGGCCGGCTGAGAGAGCGACACGAACGTGCTGGTCACGCAGAAGAGCGCCCATACCCACGCCGTGGCGTCAGCCCCGAGCGCGATGCCGAGCACCAGCACGGCCACCGGCAGCGGCATGCCGCGCGCAATCAGGCCATGGGCCGTCCAGCCGCGCGCGTAAAGCTTCGGCACCCAGAAGCCCCAGCCCATGAAGGTGAGGAGCATCGCCACGTTGATGGCAAACAGGCCGGCAGCCGTCTCGCCTGGTGTCCAGCCGCAGACCTGCGTGAGCCATGGGCCGACCCAGAGCGATTGCAGCGCCACCAGCCCGCCGTACTGGAAGAACCCCATGGGCAGGTAGCGGATGAAGACCGGATGGCGAAAGACCTCGCCATAGCCCCCTGCTGCCGCGGGCGGTCTGGTGTCGTCGAGGTGATCGGCCGGCACCGCGCGCGCGATCCAGACGATGGCCACCACGAACAGCGCCGCCAGCCCCCAGAAGAGCCCGCGCCAGCCGAAGAGCGGCAGCAGCCATTGCACCGGCAGCGTCGAGGCGATCAGCCCGAGCGACCCGGTCATCAGCATCCAGGCATTGGCGCGCATCTGCGCGGTCGGCGAAAACGAGCGCCGGAAGCTCGTCATCGGCGCCATCAGACAGGCACTGACCCCGACGCCGATCAGGGCCCGCGCGATGGTGAGTGCGATGAAGCTGCCGGCAAGCGCAAAGGCGGCGCAGCCCACCACCGCCACCGCCAGAAAGGACAGCAGCACCCGCTTCGGGCCGAAGCGGTCGAGCGCACTGCCGAGCGGCAACTGCATCGCCGCGAAGCCGAGGAAATAGGCGCCGGCCAGGAGGCCGAGTTCGCTCGCGCTGAGCTGGAGCTCCGCGCTGAAGGCCGGGGCCAGCGTGGCCACCACACCTCGCACCAGGGCCGAGGGGAAATAGGCAAAGGCAAAGCTCAGGAACACCAGCGTGGCGGTGCGGGACGGCAGTGTGCTCATGTGCGCAGCTTCAGGCCGTCGAAGAAGGTCGCCATGGCCTCGGCGTCGATCGCCCGGCCCATGACGGTCGCCTGGTACACCCGCGTGCCCCGCACGAAGAAGCCGCTCTCCAGAGCCACCACCTCGCCGCTCGGCAGGCGCCCCTGCACGCGCACGCGTTCAGCCTGCGGGTTGGGCGTCATGCCCGGCACGCGCATCGGGCCGACGACGGTGGGCGCCGCCCCCACGTTGTCGGCGTTCGAGCGACGCAGCTCCTGCAGCGCGCCCGCCACGCTCGACGGATCGCCCACGTCGGCAAAAGCCAGCGCCCAATTCACCTCGCCGGCCCGGCAGGCCACGAGCACCATGCGCACCCGCGCGCCGGCCAGGTTCACCATGCGCGCATCGGTCGTGGGCTTGCAAGGGAACATTGCCAGGACGTCGCTGTCTTCGGGCTTGATCTCGCGCCAGTCGAGCGACGGCGCACACCCCACCAGGCCGAAAGACAGCATCCATGCGGCGCGGCGGCCGCGCAGAAGGCGAGTCAGGAGCATCGGGGCATTATCAGACGGCGTGAATGACAATCTTCAGATGAGCGATACCCGTCATCCCACTGCCGCAAGCCCTGCGCTGCCACTCGCCGGCATCCGCGTCCTCGACCTCTCCCGCGTCCTCGCCGGACCCTGGTGCACGCAGACGCTCGCCGACCTCGGCGCCGACGTCATCAAGGTCGAACGCCCGATGAAAGACGGCGTGGGCGGTGATGACACCCGCGGCTGGGGCCCGCCCTTCCTGAAGGACCGCGACGGCGCCGACACTGCCGAAGCCGCCTACTACCTGGGCACCAACCGCAACAAGCGCTCGGTCACCGTCGACATCGCCAGCGCCGACGGCCAGGCGCTGATCCGCCAGATGGCCGCGCAATGCGACGTCTTCATCGAGAACTTCAAGGTAGGCGACATGGCCCGCTACGGCCTCGATGCCGACAGCCTGCGCAAGCTCTACCCGCGCCTGGTGTACTGCTCGGTGACCGGCTTCGGCCAGACCGGCCCCTACCGCGAGCGCGCGGGCTACGACTACGCCATCCAGGGCATGGGTGGCCTGATGAGCGTGACCGGTGAACGCGACGACCTGCCGGGCGGCGGCCCGCAGAAGGTCGGCGTGGCGGTGGCCGATCTCTTCACCGGCATGTACGCGACCGTGGCGATCCTGGCCGCACTGCGCCACCGCGACGCGACCGGCGAAGGTCAGGTGGTCGACATGGCTCTGCTCGACACCCAGGTCGCCATGCTCGCCAACCTGGGCGCCAACTACCTGACCACCGGCGTGGCGCCCAAGCGCATGGGCAACGCGCACCAGAACATCGTGCCCTACCAGGTGTTCGAGACGGCCGACGGCCACCTGATCCTCGCGGTGGGCAACGACAGCCAGTACGCCAAGTTCTGCGACGTCGCCGGCCGGCCCGACCTGGCGCAAGACCCTCGCTTCGCCCGCAACGCCGACCGCGTGCGCCATCGCGACACGCTGGTGCCGCAACTGGCGGAGATCCTCAAGACGCGAAAGAAGCACGACTGGCTGAGCGCCCTCGAAGCGGCGAAGGTGCCCTGCGGGGCCATCAACGACCTGGGCGAAGTGTTCGCTGACCCTCACGTGCAGTCGCGCCAGATGACCGTGGCCATCCCACACCCCCTCACCGATTCACTGCGCCTGGTGGCCAGCCCGATGAAGCTGTCGGCCACGCCGGTGCAGTACCGCCGCCCACCACCGCTGCTCGGGCAGCATACCGACGAGGTGCTGGACGAACTGGGCATCGGCCCTGTGGAGCGCGCCCGGCTGCGTGACGTCGGCGTGCTCTGAGACACACCACTTCCCGCGGGAGGGGGCCTTTTCCCGCCCCCTCGCTCCGGGGGAGGCGCGGTCTTCTTTTGTCACAACCTGCCCAAGTCCGGGGACACTTCGGAAGTCAATTTTTTGCCACACAGTGACAAAAACTGTTAGCCGAGGCCCCCATGGACATG
>DASWSY010000275.1:0-2815 GCA_036402415.1 Rhizobacter sp.
GCTGCTGTCGCTCTCGCACGACGAACGCACGCGGCTCGACTCGGTCAAGCGCGATTTCGGCAACTCGGCCGAGGTGCGCTTCAGCCACGGCGGCAAGAACTACCGCGTGCAGCAGGTCACCGCGGCGGCGATCCCGGCCAATGCGTACCACGACAACGGCACGCCGGCCGATCCGAACGACCCCAACGATCCGAACTGGGCAGACGACTACCTCTTCAACCCCTACTACGTGGCGAACGGGCGCTGCCCCGACAAGACCTTCCTCGTCAGCGACTTCGGCGACTACTGCGCCTTCGACTTCGTCGGCGAGCTCGAGGTCTACCCGGCCCGCAAGCGCACCAGCGCACTCGCCTCGGTGAACTTCAAGGTCGGCGACCAGACGCCATATGTCGACTTGCTGTATTCCGAGTCCCGGCAAGACTCGCGCATCGCGCCCGTGCCGGGTGTCGTCTCCATCGCGGCGGGGAGCGCGTTGCACAACACCTACCTGCTGCCCAACGGCGTGACCGGCGACAGCGAGGCCTACTACCGCATCTACGACCTGGGCAACCGCACCTACCAGGACAAGGCCACCTTCCTCGACTTCTCGGCCGGGTCCAAGGGCCTGCTCGCCGGCTGGGACTACAACGCCTTCTACGCACACTCGCAGAGCGAATCGGTGCAGAACATCGCCGGCCTGCCCGGGGCCCTGGCGGTTGCACGCGTCGTCAACACGGTGGTCGATCCGTTCGTCGGTCCGGGGCAGCAGTCGGCGGGCGCCATGGCCGCACTCAACGGCATCAACTACAAGGGCTACTGGGACGGCGGCATCTCCAAGCTCGACACCGTGGGCGTGCGTGCCTCGCGCGAGCTGATGGAGCTGCCCGCGGGGCCGCTGATGCTGGGCGCGGGCGCGAGTTTCCAGCGCGAGACCTTTGCCTCCCGCCCCAGCCTCTATGCGCAAGGCCTGCTGTCCGACCCGGTGGCCGGCACCCTGTGCGATCCGCTCGCCACCTCGGGGCCGACGCAATGCGACCAGCGCTTCGGCGATGCCGCGCAGTCGATCCCGTACTCGTCGTCGCGCAACAGCTTCGGGGCCTTCGGCGAGCTCATCGTGCCGGCCGCCAAGGGGCTGGAGCTGATCACCTCGATGCGCTACGACCGCTACGACGATTTCGGCAACGCGACCACCGCCAAGGGCGGCTTCCGCTGGCAGCCCAACCGCCAGGTGCTGGTGCGCGGCTCGGTCGGCACGGGCTTCCGCGCCCCCACCGTGCCGCAGGTGAACGCGCCGCGCCAGACCTATGGCGTGACCTTCACCGACTACACCTGCAGCCCGGAGATGCTCGCCATCGCCACCTCGCTTGGCGCCGTCTGCCGGCCCGGTACTTCGCAATACGACGTGGTCGCGTCGGGCAACACCGAGCTCAAGCCCGAGAAGTCGCGGCAGCGCTCGCTCGGCATCCGGTTCGAGCCGGGCCGCGACGTGACCCTGGGCGCCGACCTTTGGTATGTGCGCATCAAGAACAGCATGGGCCAGCTCACCGAAGAAGAGGTGTTCGCCAACCCGCAGCTCTATGCGAATTCCTGGACGACGCGCACCGACACCGGCACTGGCAATGTCTACCTCGCCTTCCTCGCCGACAACAAGAACCTCGGCACCGAAAGCTACACCGGCCTCGACCTCGATGCCACCGGCCGCGCGCGTTTGCCGTTCGCGCAGCTCACCTCGCGCTTCGCGCTCACCTACATGATCCGCGAGCAGCGCCAGCTCACCCCCAGCGGCCGCAAGTACTCGGCCATCGGCGGGGGCGACGAGGCGCTGGGTGTCGTCACCTTCCGCTGGCTGGGGAGCTGGGCCAACACCTTCCAGCACGGCAACTGGGCCCACACCTTCACCGCCAACTTCCGCTCGGGCTACCTCGACGCCACGAGCACGGTGGAAGAGCTCGACGATGCCGGCAACCCCACGGGCAACTACGAAGACATCCGCCTGCCCGTCAAGCGCCACGTCACGCTCGACTGGCAGACGCAGTGGAATCCGCGCCGCGACATGGCCGTGACGGTGGGCCTGCTGAACGTGTTCGACACCAAGCCGCCGCTGTCGATCTCGTCGGGCGGCACCAACCGCGGCCAGCAGTTCGGCTATGACGATCGCTACTACTCGTCGGTCGGGCGCACCGTCTATGTGAACGCGTCGTACAAGTTCTGAAGATGGATTTTTCGAAAGGCCCTGCGGCCACGCAGCGCCGCCTGATCGGCATTGTCTTCGTGGTGCTGCTGCATGTCGGCCTGCTCTATGGCCTGGTATCGGGCCTGTCGCGCAAGGACGTGCAGGTGGTGCGAGCGCCGATCGAGACCAAGCTGATCGAGGAGGTGAAGCCGCCTCCGCCGCCGCCCGAGGTGGCGCCGCCGCCCCCGCCCAAGCTCGAAGCACCGCCACCGCCCTACATCCCCCCGCCCGAGGTGCAGGTGGCCGTGCCGCCGCCGCCCGCGCCCACCATCACCGCCGTGCCCACGCCGCCGCCACCCGCGCCGGTGGTCATCGCCCCGCTGCCGCCGGCGCCACCGTCTGCCCCACCCGCGGCGGTCGCGCCCCCCTCGGTCAACGTGAGCTGCCCCGGCTACAAGCAGATCCTGCAGGATGGCGGCTTCCCGCGCGAGGCGCAGCGCGCCCAGATCGATGCCGGCGAGGTCACCGTGACCTTCACCATCGCCGCCAACGGCGACGTGAAGAACCCGGTGATCGCCAAGTCCACACACCGCGCCTTCAACCGCCACAGCCTGGAGATGGTGTCGCAGTTCAAGTGCGTGGGCCAAGGCCGCGAGGTGGTCG
>DASWSY010000276.1:0-12577 GCA_036402415.1 Rhizobacter sp.
AATGAAAAACCCCGCCGGGGCGGGGTTTTTCAGACCATATCGCCGGATCAGCGGCGGGTACGGGTCCCGACCACTTCGATCTCGACGCGGCGGTTCTTGGCCTTGCCTTCCTTCGTCTTGTTGTCGGCGACAGGCGAGCTCTCGCCCTTGCCTTCAGTGTAGACACGGTTGGCTTCGATGCCCTTGCTGACCAGATAGCTCTTCACCGATTCGGCACGAGCGACCGACAGCTTCTGGTTCGCGGCGGGCGAACCGTCGGAGTCGGTGTGACCCACGGCAATGATGACTTCGAGGTTCACACCCGAGGTCTTGCTCACCAGGTCGTCAAGCTTGGCCTTGGCATCGGGCTTGAGCACCGACTTGCCCACATCGTAGAAGGCGTCAGCCGCGAAGGTGACCTTCTCGCTCACAGGAGCGGGCGGGGCCACCGGGGCAGGAGCCGGGGGCGGCGGAGCAACCGGTGCGGGAGCGGGCGCGGGCGCGGGTGCCGGAGCGGGTGCCGGAGCGGGCGCGGGTGCCGGAGCAGCCTTGGGCGCACCATCGCACGACGGATGCGCGGTCGCCGGCGTCCAGAATGCATCGCGCCAGCAGAGGTCGGCCGCGCCAGCCTTCCAGGGCAGGCCGAACCCGCTGGTCCAGTTGTCGACGGACTTGGCTTGAGCAAACGCGGAGCCGGCCGCGACGGCGAGCGTGGCCGATGCGAAGAGCGATGCGACCTTGTTCAGTTTCTTCATGGTTCTCCTCTCAAGGAAGGGGCAGATGTTCTAGCGAAAGGTCCAAAACCGAATCGGGAAGTACTGGCAAACCCCAAGTAACTCGGGTGTTTTCCACCGACGATCGATTGTGCCATAGGGTATTCGGAGCGAAGAGTTTTGCCATTGGGGCTTGCGGTGGCGACAAGCGTTGTTGCGCGACCGCGACAGCACCGTTCCAGCGCCTAGAATCGCCGGTTTTGCGCGCAGTCCGCACAGTGACTGCATCGATGGCCTTCCCGCCCCAAACCGCATGACCCAGTTCGCCAAGGAAACCCTGCCGATCAGCCTCGAAGAGGAGATGCGGCGTTCGTACCTCGACTACGCGATGAGCGTGATCGTGGGGCGCGCACTCCCCGATGCGCGCGACGGCCTGAAGCCGGTGCATCGACGCGTGCTTTACGCAATGCACGAGCTGAACAACGACTGGAACCGGCCCTACAAGAAGTCGGCCCGTATCGTCGGCGACGTCATCGGCAAGTACCACCCGCACGGGGACCAGTCGGTGTACGACACCGCGGTGCGCATGGCGCAAGACTTCTCGATGCGCCACATGCTCATCGACGGGCAAGGCAACTTCGGCTCGGTCGATGGCGACAACGCCGCGGCCATGCGGTACACCGAAATCCGCTTGGCGAAGATCGCCCACGAAATGCTCGCCGACCTCGACAAGGAGACGGTGGATTTCGGGCCGAACTACGACGGCTCGGAAAAAGAGCCTCTCGTGCTGCCGACGCGCCTGCCCAACCTGCTGGTGAACGGCTCGGGCGGCATCGCCGTCGGCATGGCGACCAACATCCCGCCGCACAACCTCAACGAGGTGGTCGACGCCTGCCTGCATCTCTTGAAGAACCCGCAGGCCACGATCGACGAGCTGATCGAGATCATCCCCGCGCCCGACTTCCCCACCGCCGGCATCATCTACGGCACGAGCGGCGTGCGCGAGGGCTACAAGACCGGCCGTGGCCGCGTGGTCATGCGCGCCAAGTGCCACTTCGAAGACATCGACAAGGGCGCCCGCCAGGCCATCATCGTCGACGAGATCCCCTACCAGGTGAACAAGAAGAACCTGCTCGAGCGCATGGCCGAGCTGGTTCACGAGAAGAAGCTCGAAGGCATCAGCCACATCCAGGACGAGTCCGACAAGTCCGGCATGCGCGTGGTGATCGAACTCAAGCGCGGCGAAGTGCCCGAGGTGGTGCTGAACAACCTGTACAAGCAGACGCAGCTGCAGGACACCTTCGGGATGAACATGGTGGCGCTGATCGACAACCAGCCCAAGCTGTGCAACCTGAAGGATCTGATCGCGATCTTCCTGGAGCACCGTCGCGAGGTCGTGACCCGCCGCACGGTGTTCGAGCTGCGCAAGGCGCGCGAGCGTGGCCACGTGCTGGAAGGGCTGGCCGTCGCGCTGGCCAACATCGACGAGTTCATCGAAACCATCAAGACCTCGGCCACGCCGCCCATCGCGAAGGCCGCGCTGATGAGCAAGTCGTGGGACTCGTCGCTGGTGCGCGAGATGCTCGCCCGCGCCGAGAAGGAAACCGCCGGCGGCCGCGAGGCCTACCGCCCCGAGAACCTGCCGCGCGAATACGGCATGCAGCCCGACGGCCTCTATCGCCTGTCGGACGACCAGGCCAGCGAAATCCTGCAGATGCGCCTGCAACGCCTGACCGGCCTCGAGCAGGACAAGATCGTCGGCGAGTACAAGGAAGTGATGGCGCAGATCGCCGACCTGCTCGACATCCTCGCCACACCCTCGCGTGTCACCACCATCATTTCCGACGAGCTGCAGGCCATCAAGCTCGAGTTCGGCCAGACCAAGATCGGCGCACGCCGCTCGACCATCGAGCACAACGCGCAGGACCTCGGCACCGAAGACCTGATCACGCCCACCGACATGGTGGTCACGCTCTCGCACACCGGCTACATCAAGAGCCAGGCGCTCAGCGAATACCGCGCACAGAAGCGCGGGGGCCGTGGCAAGCAGGCGGCACAGACCAAGGAAGACGACTGGATCGACCAGCTCTTCATCGCCAACACGCACGACTACATCCTGTGCTTCACCAACCGCGGCCGCGTCTATTGGCTGAAGGTATGGGAAGTGCCGCAGGGCTCGCGCGCCTCGCGCGGCAAGCCCATCGTCAACATGTTCCCGCTGCAGCCGGGTGAGAAGGTCAACGTGGTGCTGCCGCTGACCGACGGCTTCCGCAGCTTCCCGGCCGATCACTTCGTCTTCTTCGCCACCGCGCAGGGCGTGGTGAAGAAGACCTCGCTCGACGAATTCAGCAACCCGCGCAAGGCCGGCATCATCGCCGTCGACCTCGACGAGGGCGACTACCTCATCGGCGCGGCCCTCACCGACGGCAAGCACGACGTGATGCTCTTCAGCGACGGCGGCAAGGCCGTGCGCTTCGACGAGGACGACGTGCGCCCCATGGGCCGCGGTGCCCGCGGCGTGCGCGGCATGATGCTCGAAGACGGCCAGAGCGTGATCGCGATGCTGGTCGCCGAAGACGAAACCCAGAGCGTGCTCACCGCCACCGAAAACGGCTATGGCAAGCGCACCTCGATCGTCGAGTACACCCGGCACGGCCGGGGAACCAAAGGCATGATCGCGATCCAACAGAGCGAGCGCAATGGCAAGGTCGTCGCCGCCACCCTGGTGCGGCCGGCCGACGAGATCATGCTCATCACCGACAAGGGCGTGCTGGTGCGCACCCGAGTCTCCGAGATCCGCGAACTCGGTCGCGCCACGCAAGGCGTCACGCTGATCGCCCTGGACGACGGCGCCAAGTTGAGCGGGCTGCAACGCATCGTCGAGAACGATGCCAACTCGGGCGATGAGCCCACCACTGAAAGCACTGAAGAATGAAGCGTCTGATCGGTCTGGCCCTGGTGGCCGCCACCGCCCTGGCCCATGCCCAGAACACCGCCATTCCCGGGGCGCCGTCCAGCGCCGCCAAGAAGGACATGGTGCAGCGCCTGCTCACCATCCAGCAGCCCGACCTCGAAGGGATGATGGGCGACCTCATCGCCCGCCCGGCCCGGCAGATCATTGCCGATGCCGAGGAGATCCTGCACACGCGCATTGCGCCCGAGAAGCGCCAGGACGCGATCAAGAAGATCCAGGAGGCGATCAACAAGTACCGCGATGAAACCTCGCCGCTGATGCGCGAGCGCGCCGGCAAGATCGCCCAGACGAGCATCGGCCCCGTCCTCGAAGAGAAGTATTCCGAGGAGGAGCTGAAGCAACTGGTCGCCATGCTCGAATCGCCCGTCTACAAGAAGTACCAGCAAGGCATGCCCGACCTGACCAAGGCCTACGGCCAGGCCGTGCTGAAGGAACTCGAGCCCTCGGTCCAGCCCAAGGTGGTCGCGCTCCAGCAGAGCATCGGCAAGGCACTGTCCGACTCGGCCGGTGCGGCAGCCCCTGCCAAACCCGCGCCGTCGGCCAAGCCTGCCGCGCCGGCGGCCTCCAAGCCTGCCAAGAAATGACGCGAACCGTGCCTCGTTTGCCGGCCTTCACTCGCGGATCGCGTTAGGCTGCGTGCGACAATTTGCGTCACTCATGGCTGAATCGTCCCCCGCCCTCAACCCCGAACTGCTGGCCCTCAGGACCCAGATCGACGAGGTCGACCGTGAACTTCTCGCGCTCCTGAACCGCCGGGCCCGCCTGGCCCAGCAGGTTGGCGAAGTGAAGAAGAAGGAAGGCTCGGTGGCGTTTCGCCCCGAGCGCGAGGCCCAGGTCATCGACGGCATGAAGGCCACGAACCCCGGTCCGCTCCTGGGTGAAAGCGTGGCGCCGATCTGGCGCGAGATCATGTCGGCCTGCCGGGCGCTCGAAACGCCCACGCGCGTGGCCTACCTCGGGCCCGCCGGAACCTTCAGCGAAGAGGCGGCGCTCGGCTTCTTCGGCTCCTCGATCGTGAAGATCCCCTGCGCGAGCTTCGACGAGGTCTTCCACGTGACGACCTCCGGTGCTGCCGACTTCGGCGTGGTGCCGGTCGAGAACTCGACCGAAGGCGTGGTCACGCGCTCCCTCGACCTCTTTCTCACCACCCCGCTCTTCATCATCGGCGAGACCAGCCTCTTCGTGCAGCACAACCTGCTGCGCCGGGAGAACTCGCTGGAGCACATCGAAGCGGTGTGCGCGCACCCGCAAGCTCTCGCGCAATGCCACGGCTGGCTCGGCACGCACCTGCCCAACGTCGAACGGCGCCCGGTGGCCAGCAACGCGGAAGGTGCCCGCCTCGCCGCGGCTGATCCGAAGTTGGCGGCGATCGCCAGCGCCCGCGCCGGCAGCGAGTTCGGCCTGCACCTGGTCGCCCCCGCGATCCAGGACGAAGCCAACAACCGCACGCGTTTCGCCGTCGTCACCCACCCCGGCCGTCATCCGCAGCCGCGCGCCTCGGGTCACGACTGCACGAGCCTCGTCGTCTCGGTCACCAACCGGCCGGGCGCGGTGCACGACATGCTGGTGCCGCTCAAGCAGCACGGCGTATCGATGACGCGCTTCGAATCCCGTCCCGCGCGTTCGGGCCAGTGGGAGTACTACTTCTACATCGACCTGCAAGGCCACCCTGACCAGCCCCACGTGGCCACCGCGCTGCGCGAGCTGCGGGAAGCCTGCGCGTTCTTCAAGTTGCTCGGCACCTACCCGATCGACGTGCACTGAAAGCTGATTCCTACGATGTTCAACCAGCTTGGCGTGATCGGTTGCGGCCTGATGGGCGGCTCGTTCGCCCTCGCCCTCAAGCGCGCGGGCCTCGTCAAGCGCGTGATCGGCTACAGCAAGTCACCTTCGACCACCGAACGCGCCCGCAAGATGGGCGTGATCGACGACACCGCCGAATCGGCGCTGCTCGCGGTCTCGGGCTCCGACATCGTCATCATGGCCGTGCCGGTGTCCGCCAGCGAAGCCACCTTCAAGGCGATCCGCCATTTGGTCGAGCCGGGCGTGCTCTTCATGGACGTCGGCTCCACCAAGCGCGACGTGGTCGACGCGGCCCGCCGCGTGCTGAAGGAGCGGGTCGGCTCCTTCGTCCCGGCCCACCCGATCGCCGGCAAGGAGGTGTCGGGCGTGGCGCATGCCGACGCCTCGCTCTACGCCGGCCGCCAGGTCATCATCACGCCGCTCCCGCAGACCAACGCCGAGCTGGTGCAGAAGGCGACCGACGTGTGGTCGGCCATCGGCGCCCAGGTGCTGCGCATGACGCCGGAGAACCACGACGCGGCCTTTGCCGCCGTGAGCCACCTGCCGCACATGCTGGCCTTCGCCTTCTTTAATTCGGTGGCCAAACAGCCGGCGGGGCGCGACTTTCTCTCGCTTGCCGGGCCGGGGTTCCGCGACTTCACGCGCATCGCCGCGAGCGACCCCGAGGTGTGGCGCGACATCCTGATGTCGAACCGGGAAGAAATCCTCAAGCAGTCGATGCGCTTCCGCCACACGCTGGATGCGCTCGAACACGTCATCAAGACGAGCAACGTCGAGGCCCTTGAAGACCTGATCCGCAGCGCCTCGGACGCCCGCGCCAACTGGCAGATGGGCAGCGGCAAGCCAAGCTCGTCTCGCTGATCGAAGGCTGCGCCACCGCGCGGCGCACAGTTGCAGCCCCATGTACACCACGCCGTTCATCGACCTCCCCCCGCTCCAGTCGGCCCACGGCACCGTTCGGCTGCCGGGCTCCAAGAGCATCTCCAACCGCGTGCTGCTTCTCGCCGGCCTGAGCCACGGCACCACGACCGTCTACGACCTGCTCGACTCCGACGACACGCAGGTCATGCTGACCGCGCTGCGCCAGCTCGGTTGCGACGTGCAGACCGACGGCACCACGGTGCGCATCACGGGCCTCGGGGGTGCGCTGGCCGTGAAGCAGGCGCAACTCTTCCTCGGCAACGCCGGCACCGCCATGCGCCCGCTCACGGCAGCGCTCGCCGTGCTGAGTGCGCAGGGCGGCGGCGAGTTCGACCTCAAGGGCGTGCCACGCATGCACGAGCGCCCGATCGGCGACCTCGTCGATGCGCTGCGCCAGCTCGGGTGCACGATCGAGTACCTCGGCCAGGACGGCTATCCGCCCCTGCGCCTGAAGGGCGGCCTGCTCCGCACCACCGACCCGATCCGTGTGCGTGGCGACGTGTCGAGCCAGTTCCTCACCGCCCTGCTGCTGGCGCTGCCGCTCGTGTCGCACGCCAACCCGATCACCATCGAGGTGGTGGGCGAACTCATCTCCAAGCCCTACGTCGAGATCACGCTCAACCTGCTGCAGCGCTTCGGCATCGAGGTGCAGCGTGACGGCTGGCAGCGCTTCACCATTCCGCAAGGCAGCGAGTACCGCTCGCCGGGCAGCATCCATGTCGAAGCCGACGCGTCATCGGCCTCGTACTTCATCGCCTTGGGCGCCATCGCCGGCTTCGAGAGCTGGCCGGTGCGCATCGAAGGCGTCGGCAGCGATTCGATCCAGGGCGACATCCGCTTCATCGAGGCCGCACGGCTGATGGGCGCCGAAGTCACCAGCGGCCCCGGCTGGCTGGAAGTGCGCCGTGGCGCGTGGCCGCTCAAGGCGATCACGCTCGACTGCAACCACATCCCCGACGCAGCGATGACGCTTGCCGTGATGGCGCTGTACGCCGACGGCACGACCCGCCTCGACAACATCGCGAGCTGGCGCGTCAAGGAGACCGACCGCATCGCGGCCATGGCCACCGAGCTGCGCAAGCTGGGCGCCACGGTCACCGAAGGCGCCGATTTCATCGAGGTCACCCCGCCTGCGGCGTGGACGCCGGCCGCCATCCACACCTACGACGACCACCGCGTGGCCATGTGCTTCTCGCTGGCCGCCTACAACCCGGCGCGGCAGCCGGTGCGAATCCTCGACCCGCGCTGCGTGGGCAAGACCTTTCCCGACTACTTCGAGACGCTCTTCGCCGTCGCCCGCACCGACACCCACTCGATCCCGGTGATCACCGTCGACGGCCCGACCGCGTCAGGCAAGGGCACGCTCGCCAGCGCCGTCGCCCAGGCCCTGGGCTACCACTTCCTCGATTCCGGCGCCCTGTACCGCGCCACCGCCCTGGCGGCGATGCAGGCCGGCGTGGCCGAAACCGACGAAGCCGGCCTCGCCGCCGTGGCCGCCGGCCTCAAGCTCAGGTTCGCCCACCAGCAGATCTGGCTGGGCGGCACCGAGGTCAGCGACGAACTGCGCCGGGAAGACGTGGGCGCCATGGCCTCCAAGGTCTCGGCCTGGCCCGCCGTGCGCGCGGCCCTGCTGCAACTGCAGCTCTCCCACCGCCGCCTGCCCGGCCTGGTGGCCGACGGGCGCGACATGGGCACCGTCATCTTCCCGGGCGCCCGGCTCAAGGTCTTCGTCGTCGCGAGCGCCGCCGTACGCGCTGAAAGACGCTATAAGCAATTGATTTCCAAGGGAATTTCGACTAGTATTGCCACCCTTCGCGCCGACCTCGAAGCGCGGGATGCCCGGGACAAGACCCGCAGCGCCTCGCCCCTGAAGCCGGCCGTTGATGCGATGGTGCTCGACAACTCCGAGCTTTCGGTCGACCAGTGTGTCGCCAAGGTGCTCGAGTGGTGGCAGCAACGCAACCCGTTCGGCCAGGCCTGATCGAAAGAGACTTGTTCTCAAGGCCCGTCCGGGCAAACCGGTCCGCCGCTTCACCTCTGCGCCTTTCTTGCCCCACAAGTTCAAGGCGCTCCGAAGCGGCGGGGTGTTCAACCTAACCCGCGGCATCCGCCGCACAGAAAGTCCCCATGCCTCAAGCACAAACCGCCGCCCCCGCCGGGATGGAATCCTTTGCCGCCCTGTTCGAAGAATCTCTGAACAAATCGGAGATGCGCGCAGGCGAAGTCATCACGGCCGAAGTCGTGCGCGTCGAGCACAACTTCGTGGTGGTCAACGCAGGCCTCAAGTCTGAAGCCTACGTGCCCATCGATGAATTCAAGAACGACCAGGGTGAGCTCGAAGTCCAGCCTGGCGATTTCGTCTCCGTCGCGATCGACGCCGTCGAGAACGGCTATGGCGACACCATCCTCTCGCGCGACAAGGCCAAGCGCCTCGCCTCGTGGCTGTCCCTCGAGAAGGCTCTCGAGTCCGGCGAATTCGTGACCGGCACCGTCAACGGCAAGGTCAAGGGTGGCCTGACCGTCCTGGTGAACGGCATCCGCGCCTTCCTGCCCGGCTCGCTGCTCGACACGCGTCCTGTGAAAGACATGTCGCCCTTCGAGGGCAAGACCATGGAATTCAAGGTCATCAAGCTCGACCGCAAGCGCAACAACGTCGTGCTGTCGCGCCGTGCCGTGGTCGAAGCCTCGATGGGTGAAGAGCGCGCCAAGCTGCTCGGCACGCTGTCCGAAGGCGCCATCGTCACCGGCGTGGTCAAGAACATCACCGAATACGGTGCGTTCGTCGACCTCGGCGGCATCGACGGCCTGCTGCACATCACCGACATGGCCTGGCGCCGTGTCCGCCACCCGAGCGAAGTCGTTCAGGTCGGCCAGGAACTGCAAGCCAAGGTCCTCAAGTTCGACGCCGAGAAGAACCGCGTCTCGCTGGGTATCAAGCAGCTGGGCGACGACCCGTGGCACGGTGTGTCGCGTCGCTACCCGCAAGGCACCCGCCTGTTCGGCAAGGTCACCAACATCGCCGACTACGGCGCGTTCGTCGAGATCGAGCCGGGCATCGAAGGCCTGGTGCACGTCTCCGAAATGGACTGGACCAACAAGAACGTGGCCCCCAGCAAGATCGTCTCGCTGGGCGACGAAGTCGAAGTCATGGTCCTCGAGATCGACGAAGACAAGCGTCGCATCAGCCTGGGCATGAAGCAGTGCAAGGCCAACCCGTGGGAAGAGTTCTCGGGCACCGTGCAGCGCGGCGACAAGGTCAAGGGCCCGGTCAAGTCGATCACCGACTTCGGCGTGTTCATCGGCCTGGCACAAGGCATCGATGGCCTGGTGCACCTGTCCGACCTCTCGTGGAACGAACCCGGCGAAGCCGCGGTCCGCAACTACAAGAAGGGCCAGGAAGTCGAAGCCATCGTGCTGGCCGTCGACGTGGAGCGCGAGCGCATCTCGCTCGGCATCAAGCAGCTCGACAGCGACCCGTTCACCAGCTACACCTCGGTCAACGACCGTGGCCAGATCGTGACCGGCAAGGTCAAGACGGTCGACGCCCGCGGCGCCGAGATCCAGCTCAACGACGACGTGACCGGCTACCTGCGTGCCTCTGAAATCAGCCGCGACCGCGTGGAAGACGCGCGCAACGTGCTGAAGGAAGGCGACGAAGTCTCCGCCCTGATCATCAACGTCGACCGCAAGACGCGTTCGATCCAGTTGTCGATCAAGGCCAAGGACAACGCCGACCAGCAAGAAGCCATGCAGCGCCTGTCGGCCAGCAACGAGCGTGAGACCGCCGGCACCACCAGCCTTGGCGCTCTGCTCCGCGCGAAGCTCGACAACAAGGACAACGGCTGAGCCGTTTTCTGAAACGCCGAACCTCAAGGATCTGACAGGCTTCTATGACACGCTCCGATCTCGTTGCAAAGCTGGCCGAGCAATTCGGCCAACTGACCCACCGTGACACGGAGTTCGCCGTCAAGACCATCCTGGATGCGATGTCCGACGCGCTCGCGCGCGGGCACCGCATCGAGATCCGCGGGTTCGGCAGCTTCTCGATCAACCGCCGGCCGCCGCGCATGGGCCGCAACCCGCGCTCCGGCGAGCAGGTGGTGATCCCCGAGAAGCTGGTGCCGCATTTCAAACCGGGCAAGGCACTTCGCGAAGCCGTCGACGCCCGTGGCGACCAGCAGGAAGCCGAGGCCGCCGCGAAAGCAGCGGCCGCGGCCTCTTCTGCAGAGTCCGCTTCCTGATCCCTTCCCGCCACGCGACAGCTCTCGCCGGTCCTAGAATCCCAGGCCCGGAGTCGTGATGCGCATCTTCATCTGGCTCGTTCGAGCCGCCCTCTTCTTCGTCCTGCTCGCCTTCGCGCTGAACAACCAGCACGAGGTCAGCCTCAAATGGTTCTTCGGCCACGAGTGGCGCACGCCCATGGTGTTCGTCGTGCTCGCGGCCTTCACGCTCGGCTGCGTGTTCGGCGTGCTGGCGATGGTGCCGAGCTGGTGGCGCGCCCGCCAGGCCGTGCGCCGGCAGCAGACGGACGACGCAGTGCCCAGCACCAGCGCCGACGTGCGGCACACCGACCCCAACCTGCCGTCCGACGCGCGCCTGCTCCAGCATGAACTTTGACCTCCAGTGGCTGCTGCTGGGCCTGCCGATCGCGTTTGCCTTGGGCTGGCTGGGCTCGCGGCTCGACCTGCGGCAATGGAAGCGTGAGCAGCACGACTCGCCCAAGGCCTATTTCAAGGGCCTGAACCTGCTGCTGAACGAACAGCAGGACAAGGCCATCGACGCCTTCATCGAAGCCGTCCAGCACGACCCCGACACCTCCGACCTGCACTTCGCGCTCGGCAACCTCTTCCGCCGGCGCGGCGAATACGAGCGCGCGGTGCGCGTGCACCAGCACCTGGTCAGCCGCGCGGACCTGCCCCGTGCCGAGCGCGACCGGGCGCAGCACGCGCTGGCACAAGACTTCATGAAGGCCGGCCTCTTCGACCGTGCCGAAGAGGCCTACAATGCGCTCGAAGGCACCGCCTTCGCCACCGAAGCCCAGCTCGCCCTGCTCACCCTGCACGAGCGCTCGCGCGACTGGCGCGCCGCCGTCGAGGTGGCCCAGAAGCTCGAACGCAGCGGCACGGCGTCGTTCTCCTCGCGCATCGCGCACTACTGGTGCGAGCTGGCGGTGGAAGCCGATGCACGCAAGCAGGTCGCCGAAGCCGACGAGGCCCTGCGCCAGGCCCGCGAGGCCTCGCCACAATCGGCCCGCCCCATCGTGCTCGCCGGTCAGCGTGCCCACGCCCGCGGCGACCATGCTGAGGCCCTCGCCCTCTGGGGCGAACTCCTGGCCGCCCACACCACCGCCTTCAACCTCGTCGCCCGCGACTACGCCGCCAGTGCCCTGGCCAGCGGCGAACAAGCCGCCGCGCTGGAGCGGCTGCAATCCCTCTACCGCCGGGCGCCGACGATGGACCTGCTGGCCGCCATCGCCACGCTCGACCCGGCCCCCGCTGCGCAACGCGCCCGCGTGCTCAACCACCTGCAGGAACAGCCCACCTTGTCGGCCGCGCAGGAGCTGCTGCGACAGATGACCACCGAAGGCTTTGCGCTCGACGCCAACGAAGCGCAGAGCCTGCGCGCCGCGGTCGGCCGTGCCGCCAAGCCCCTGCAGCGCTACCGCTGCGCCGCCTGCGGCTTCGAAGCACAACACTATTTCTGGCAATGCCCCGGCTGCCTCAGCTGGGACAGCTACCCGCCGCAGCGCCTGGAGGATCTCTGATGTCTCAACCCGTCGTCACGCGTGAACGTGTTGCAGCGGCGCGCGTGCTGGTCGTCGGCGACGCCATGCTCGACCGCTACTGGTTCGGCGCCGTCGAGCGCATTTCGCCGGAAGCCCCGGTGCCCGTCGTCAAGGTCAACCGCGAAGAGGAACGCCTGGGCGGCGCGGCCAACGTCGCGCTCAACGCCAAGACGCTCGGCGCGCAGGCCACGCTGCTCACCGTCGTTGGCCAGGACGAGCCGGCGCAGAAGCTGCAGCAACTGCTCGAGCAGAAAGGCGTGCAGACGCTGCTCGGCCACGACCCGCAGCTCTACACCATCGTCAAGCTGCGCATCATCGGCCGCTCGCAGCAGTTGATCCGCATCGACTTCGAGAACGTGCCCGACCATGAGGTGCTGGCCGGCATGCTGCCCGAGTTCGAGA